>CAUZWH010000089.1:0-9607 GCA_963583675.1 Alphaproteobacteria bacterium | reverse complement strand
TCAAATGGCTTTCTGGACAAACGATAAATGTCGGTTACGCCAACGCGCGCGCGCTACGGGTCAATTTCGTCGGCAAACTCGGCTGGGAACTCCACTATCCCATTGAGATGCAGAATTACATTTTTGATTTGTTGGTGGATGCGGGTGACGAGTTCGACCTAAAGCCCTTCGGCATTCGAGCAATGGATTCGTTACGCGTCGAAAAGTCGTACCGGCTGATTCCTCGCGAACTTTCGATCGAATATGCGGCGCTCGAGTCCGGACTGCAACGCTTCGTCCATCTCAACAAAGGCCCCTTCATCGGGGCGGCTGCACTTGCCGACTGGCAACAACGCGGCTTCAAATACCAGTACGTGACGATGGAAGTGCACGACGTGACGGACGCCGACGCGCGTGGTTCCGAGCCCATCTACAACAATGGAGAGATTGTCGGTCGAGCGACGTCGGGGAACTACGGTTGGCGGGTCGGCAAGAGTTTAGCACTGGCGATAATTCCGCCGGGCCTAACCGAGATTGGAACAAATCTGGAAATCGAGATCCTTGGCGAACGACACCGGGCGACCGTGATCGAAGAATCACCGTTTGATCCAGAGAATCAGAGATTGCGCGACGTCGCCTAGCCATGACGCGGTTTTCGATTTTTTCACTCGCGCGCAATGCACTTACTGGTCATACCGGCTGGGACCGCCAGTGGCGCAGTTCTGAGCTCAAACCCGACTACGATGTTGTTATCGTCGGCGGCGGCGGCCACGGTTTGTCGACCGCCTACTACCTTGCCAAGGAACACGGCATCACCAACGTCGCCGTGCTCGAAAAGGGGTGGTTGGCGGGCGGCAATGTCGCGCGAAATACCACCATTATTCGCTCCAATTACCTATGGGATGAAAGCGCTGCGATCTACGAGCACGCGCTTAGATTGTGGGAGGGGCTTTCGCAAGACCTCAACTACAATGTGATGCTGAGCCAGCGTGGCGTGCTTAACCTTGCGCATAATCTTCACGATGTTCGCGAGGGTCGGCGGCGCGCTTACGCCAACCAACTCAACGGCGTCGATGCGGAATGGCTGGATGCGGCAGCGGTCAAAGACTTCTGCCCGATCATCAATATATCGCCAGACATCCGCCATCCTGTGCTCGGCGCTACTCTTCAGCGCCGCGGCGGTGTCGCCCGACACGACGCCATTGCCTGGGGGATGGCACGTGCCGCCGACGCCCGCGGCGTCGATATCATTGAAAACTGCGAAGTAACGGGTATTCGCCGCGAGGGTGGACGGGTCGTTGGTGTCGAAACCAGCAAAGGGCTTGTAGGCGCCAAGAAAGTCGGGCTGGTCGCGGCCGGCCACAGTTCCGTGCTCGCCGAGCTGGCCGGGCTGAGGTTGCCAATCGAGTCCCACCCGCTGCAGGCGCTAGTATCGGAGCCGATCAAGCCGGTGCTCGACACGGTCGTCATGTCGGGGACGGTCCACGTTTACGTCAGCCAATCGGATAAAGGAGAGCTGGTGATCGGCGCTGGGATCGATGGGTTTAATTCCTATGCTCAGCGCGGCAGTCTTCACGTGATTACCTCACAAACCGGCGCGCTCATCGAATTGTTTCCGATCTTCAGTCGTCTCAAGATGATGCGGTCATGGGGCGGTATCGTCGATGTTTCGCCCGACGCGTCACCGATCGTGAGCAAAACACCGATCGACGGGCTGTACATCAACTGCGGCTGGGGTACCGGGGGTTTCAAAGCAACGCCGGGGTCGGGCTGGGCGTTTGCGCATACCATCGCCAACGATCGGGCACATTCGGTTAACGCAGCTTTCTCGCTGGACCGCTTTACGAGCGGTGCCTTGATCGACGAACACGGCGCCGCAGCGGTCGCGCATTAGGGCTGCGATGCTGAAAATCACCTGCCCCTATTGCGGCCCGCGCGACGAGATCGAATTTCGCTGTGGCGGCGAGGCACATATCACGCGCCCAAAGGAACCTGGCAGGCTCAGCGATGATGCTTGGGCGGATTATGTGTTTATGCGCTCCAACCCAAAAGGCAACCACGCCGAGCGTTGGCTCCACGTCAATGGCTGCCGGCGTTGGTTCAACGCTATTCGCGACACCGTCACGCATGAATTCAAGGCGATCTACCGGGTGGGGGATTCACCGCCGGCGGATCTCATCGGTCCCACGCGCGGCACCAAATGATCGGTGATCAGGCATATCGATTGCCAGCCGGCGGTCTGATCGACCGCGATCGCGTCTTGTCATTCACATTCAATGGTCATGGTTATGCCGGTTTCGCCGGTGATACATTGGCCTCGGCGCTGCTCGCCAACGGCGTCCATCTGGTCGGCCGTAGCCTCAAATACCACCGCCCGCGGGGAATCGTCGCGGCCGGCGTCGAGGAGCCAAACGCGCTCATGCAACTCGGCGAGGGCGGGCGCGCGGAGCCTAATCCCTTAGCGACGATGATCGAGCTCTATGACGATCTGGTCGCGCGCAGCGTTAACGTCTGGCCAAGTGTCGACAACGATCTGATGTCGTGGCTGGCGCCTATATCACGATTGTTTTCGGCCGGCTTCTACTACAAAACGTTTATGGGGCCGCCGCCTGCGTGGCAGTCGATTTATGAGCCGGCCATTCGCAAAGCCGCGGGTTTCGGCAAAGCGCCGGAGAACCCGGACGCCGATGTTTACGATCATACCTTCGCCCATTGCGATGTGTTGGTGGTCGGTGCCGGCCCGGCCGGGCTTATGGCGGCCTTGGCGGCCGCGCGGACCGGTGCTCGCGTCATTCTGATGGACGAACGCGACCGGCCAGGCGGTTCGCTGCTCGCTTCGGACGAGGGAATCGATGGTGGTCCGGCCGATCGGTGGATCGATGAAGCGAGCGCTGCGCTACAGGCTTGTGCCGAAGCACGCGTCGTAATGCGCACCACCGCATTCGGCTACTACGACAGCAATTTCATCGCCGCTCTGGAACGACGTTCCGACCATTTCGGCGGTGGTAAGACCGTGCGCCATCGATTGTGGCAGGTCCGTGCGCGTCACGTGGTGCTGGCTACCGGCGCACACGAACGCCCGCTCGTTTTTGACGGCAACGATCGCCCGGGCATCATGCTGGCGGGCGCGGTATCGACCTATGTCCGGCGCTATGCCGTCGCGCCCGGCCGAAGGGCTGTTGTTGTCACCAACAACGACAGCGCCCATGGCACGGCGCTGGCGCTCAGTGACGCCGGCATTGACGTGGCTGCCGTGGTCGACGCTCGCCGCAATCCGGTTGGGACGCTAGCGGATGCGGTTGCGAGCCGCGGGATCCAGGTGCTTGCGGGCCATACCGTAATTGGGACGAGTGGCAACAAGCGCGTTACGGGCGTGAGCGTCGCTGAACTCATGGGCGATGGAACGGCGGGGAAACCACACAGCCTAACTTGCGATTTCGTTGCGATGTCGGGCGGGTGGTCGCCGGTGGTTCACTTGTTCAGCCAATCGCAAGGGCGGCTAACCTACGACGATCAGATCTGCGCTTTCATTCCTGGTGAATCGTCGCAAGCGCAAAGTTGCGTTGGTGCTGTGGTGGGCCACTTTTCCCTCGGCGAATGCCTGCGCGGTGGTGCCGAGGCCGGCGCAAGGGTTGCCAGGGAATTGGGGTTTGATACCTCCGATGAGCTAGCTACGCCAACAACTGTCCCACAAATCCAAGGCGCAGTTGAACCCCTGTGGTCGGCGCCGACCGAGCGCGGCCGATACGACCGCCGGGCTAAACAATTCGTCGATTTCCAGAACGACACGACCGCGGCTGACATATCGCTGGCCCTGCAAGAAGGCTTCGAGTCGATCGAGCACGTCAAGCGCTACACGCTTACAGGGTTTGGAACCGACCAGGGAAAAACGGCAAATATCAATGCGCTGGGTCTTGTCGCCGAGGTGCTGGGACGGCCGATCCCTGAAGTTGGCACCACCACGTTCCGGCCGCCCTACACCCCGGTAACGTTTGGCGCGCTGGCTGGTCCTTACGTCGGCAACCTGCTCGACCCCGTGCGCGAAACGCCGATGCATGACTGGCACGCCGCGCACGGTGCCCTATTCGAGAACGTGGGTCAGTGGCGCCGGGCCTGGTATTACCCCCGGGACGGCGAGAGCTTTCAAGCCGCCCTCGATCGAGAGTGCCTGGCGGTCCGCAACGCGGTTGGCGTGTTCGATGCATCAACACTTGGCAAGATCGAAATTGGGGGACCGGACAGCGTCGAATTCCTCAATCGAATCTACACCAATGGCTGGTCGACGCTGAAGGTCGGCCGGGCGCGTTACGGATTGATGTGCCACGAGGATGGCATGGTGTTCGATGACGGCACCACGACGCGGATCGCCGAGTATCGTTTCTTCATGACCACCACCAGCGGCAATGCGGCCGTGGTGCTCGACTGGCTCGAGGAGTGGTCTCAGACCGAGTGGCCGGAACTGCAAGTCTATTTCACCTCGGTGACCGAGCAGTGGGCGACGGTCACGATCGCTGGCCCTCATGCGCGAGATCTCTTGGCGGTACTCGCGCCCGACCTCGCCGTTGATCGCGAGAGTTTTCCCTTTATGGCGATGAGAGAGGGCCGGGTGGCGGGGGTTGAGGCGCGGATTATCCGGATTAGTTTCAGTGGCGAATTGTCCTACGAAATCTACGTGCCGTGGTGGTCTGGGCTCGTTCTTTGGGAGAACGTGATGGAGGCCGGAGCCAGGTTCAGCATTGCGCCTTACGGCACCGAGGCGATGCACGTGCTGCGGGCTGAGAAGGGCTATGCCGTGATCGGCCACGATACGGACGGCACTGTCACGCCGCACGATCTTGGCATGAGCTGGGCGGTCTCGAAGAAAAAGGACTTTATCGGCCGCCGTTCGTTAACCCGCAGCGACACCGCTCGAGCAGATCGCAAGCACCTTGTCGGACTCGTAACGAAGGACCCTGCGATTGTCGTGCCGGAGGGTGCGCAACTTGTCTCCGAAATGAATCTTGTAGCAGCGCGGCGTGCGGCTCGCGGCAGCCACCCAGTACCGATGGAGGGGTATGTCAGTTCGTCCTACCACAGCGCGGCACTCGGCCATTCGATCGCATTCGCTTTGGTGAAGGGTGGCTTCGATCGTATCGGGGAGACGCTTTATGCCGTCTATGACGGCCGCGTAGTACCCAGCGAGATCGTGAGCCCTGTGTTTTATGACGCCGAAAACGAGCGGCGAGATGCCTGAGCCGGCACAATCGAGCCCGCTAACCCGTTATGCGGAGCACTTCGCTGCGGTTGGTGGCCGTGTTGGGATTCGCGAGATTCCATTTCAGACTCAGATCAACTTCCGGGGAGACCCTGATGATGTTGGCGTCACCGATGTCGTCCGCGAGGTCGTCGGTTGTGACCTGCCAACAACCGCCAATACCGTTTTACGAAACGGTCGCGGGGATCAATCGATCCTCTGGCTCGGACCAAATGAATGGTTGATCGTCGGCCGGGAGGGATTAGGAGTCGGTGCGGAATTGATGAATGGGTTTTCCGATCACCATGTCTCGGTGCTCGACGTTTCGGCCAACCGAGCGATCATCGAGTTATCCGGTCTTGGTGCGCGCGAGGTGCTGGCCAAAGGATGCAGCCTCGATCTGCATCTCCGTGAGTTTACGAAAGATCGATGCGCGCAGACCCTTCTTGCGCAGGTGCAGATAATCCTTGAGCAAACCGACGCGGCACCGACCTTCAGGATCTATGTGCGCCCGTCGTTTTCTCGCTACCTCGCCGACTGGTTGCTCAACGCGGTTGCCAGCTCGTAACGCCGACAGGCGTCGCGTTCGATTCGCGATCCCATCTCGGGGAGCTTCCGAAAGCGAGCAGTGGCGAAGAACCGCTAGGCGTCTAAGCGGTCGACCAGCCAGGTTTGGAAATTGCGGACGTTGACTTCCCAGGTTGGCGAGAATAGCACGTCGTTGGCGACCGTTGAACCGCGCGCAGCCTGTTGTAATTGCATGCAAACAAAGTCCTGGCTGCGGATGCCGCCGCGGTCTTCGAATTTACGGCTGGGGCCGAGCCAGCGGTCGAGGCTGCGCTCGCGGGCGTCGGCGTATTCGGGGGCCGAGCCCGCATCGCCGGCGTAATACCACGCCATTGTGGCGCGGGTTCGTGAGGGGCTGATCGGCGTGTAGATGACCGGCTGATACGATTGGAACGTCGTCGTCACCGAAGTATTCGCAAGGATGGCGACGGCAGCGCCGACGAACGGTGTCGCCCCCGCCTTGAGGGGAATAGTCGGCAGCGGCGTCTGTTCCGAGGTCACCCCATGGCGCGGGCTGTCCGGACGCACGTGCAGGATCATCACGTCGCCGTCGGCGATCATGTCGGTGTAGGGCTGGCCGGTTTCGATATTGACCTCGTCGGTCATTCTTTCGAACACGCCTTCGTGCACCCACACGTGGTGGTAAACCTCCCAATTGTCGAACACCAGTTTCCAATTGGCCTCGAACTCCCAGGTCAATCGGTGGGCCAACCGCAAATCACTGAGATCGAGCGATGCATATTCGTTGATAGCGGGCTGTACGATGTCTTCAAGCGGTGGCGCTTTGTCGTCGAGGTTAACAAAAACGATGTGGTTCCAAACGGCGCACCGCACCGGCACCAGCCCATGCTGCGACTTGTCGAGATGTGACCCCGATGCGTCCGGGGTGCCGTCGAAATAGGGAGTCGCTTGGAGAGCGCCATCGAGCCCGTAGGTCCAGGCGTGATAGAGACACTGGAGATGCTTGAGCCGCTTGGCTGGTTCTTGCAACACGATCGTGGCCCGATGGCGGCACACATTATGGAAAGCCCTGACTTCGCCGTTCTGGGCCCGCAATATGATGATCGGAACGCCGGCGGCGGTCACCGGTACCGCGTCACCGGGCTCAGCGATATCCTCGGTGAAAGCCACGCTCATCCAGGTCTTGGGAAATAACTGCTTCTGCTCGAGATCGAAGAATTCTTGACTGGTATAGGCCATCGTCGGCAAGCCGCGGGCTTGTGCGATCGGCTGCCGTAACTTCACGAGGTTTTCTTCGCCGAGTATTTGCGCTGCGGTTTGTGACATTGCTTCGCTCCGAGGGGTTCACTGGAGTTGATTTTAGCCTACCATTGGGCGACGCGGTGCAACCGAATGCAATCACCGCACAAAACCTTGCCAGATATGCCTGAATCGAGCGATCAACCCCACGCCAATTTTGCCGGCTATCGGCGTGCGGCCTATGCTGAGACTGTCGCGGAGGATGCGGAACTCACCCATGTCGGGCCGGGGACTCCAGGTGGCGAGTATTTGCGCCGCTTCTGGCACCCGGTCGCGCTGACGTCACAGCTCACCGACTTGCCGCTGCGACTACGCATCCTCGGCGAGGAATTGGTCATCTTTCGTGACCTCGGCGGGCACATCGGGTTACTGCATAAGCATTGCAGCCATCGTCGTACATCTCTCGAATATGGCGTTATCGCGGAGCGCGGCATCCGTTGTTGCTATCACGGCTGGCTTTACGACGTTGATGGCACGATCCTGGATACGCCGGGCGAACCCGCGAACAGCGCGATCCGCGAAAACCTCCGGCACGGCGCCTACCCGACCCATGAGTATAAGGGCCTGGTATTTTCCTATCTCGGGCCGCCTGACGACATCCCGGCTTTTCCGATCTACGACACGATGGATCTACCGAGCAACGACCTGGTGCCGTATGCCATTGATTATCCCTGCAACTGGCTGCAGGTGAACGAAAACCCGATGGATCCGATCCATAGCGTGTTCCTGCACACACGGGCAACGCGGGCGCACTTCTCGCCGGCTTGGGGCGCGCTGCCGGTGGTCGAGTGGAACCACCTGCCTGGTGGTACGGGGATTTATCTCACCAATGCCCGGCGCTGGGAGGACTTCGTCTGGGTCCGTACCGCCGAGTGGCTTGCACCTAACTTTGCCCAGCCGCCCGATATTTATCAAAACCCTGATCGCGAAAAATTCTTCGTCCGCGTCGGCATTACCAAATGGACAGTGCCGGTGGACGACACGAGTTGCCGCATCATCGCTTGGCGTCACTTCAATGAGAGCCTGGTCGACGATGAACGTAGCGACCGCGGCGCAATCGGGGTCGACAAGGTCGATTTTCTCGGCCAAAGCGGTAGCGAACGCAGCTACGAGGAAGGACAACGCGTTCCCGGTGATTATGAGGCGCAGGTTAGCCAGGGTCAGATTACGGTTCATGCGCTTGAGCAGATGGGGCAGACCGACACCGGCGTTGCCTCGATGCGTCAGATGCTGCGCGAGGGTATACGCGCGCTCGCCAATGGCATGACGCCGCCGCGCGCGGCAGCCGGGGACAACGGACTGGTCCCGACCACGGCGGGCGACGTTATTATCCGGGTGCCGCAGACCAACGCCGACGATACCGAATTGCGCCGCAAACTGGCGCGCGGCATAGGCGCCATTATCGTCGAAACCATGGCTCTGCCCCATTTTGACCGGGTCGCTGAAATCGAACGCCGGGTCCGCAAACTTACCGCCTGAGTGACGGCGTCTAGCGCATAGCAGTCGAGCGTGCGCGGGCGGTTGACGGATACAACCGGTGCTGCAACCCTTCGCCAACCAATAGGGGAGGATTCCGCGATGAAAATGTTGAAATTACTGTTGGGCGCACTTGTCGCCACAGGCTTACTGTTTGCGGTTTCAGGCGCAAAAGCGGCGGACGATACGCGTCGGGCGCTGTCGTCGGAAAGTGCGCTGATTACGATCCAAAAACGCGGTGCACTGCGTGTTGGGCTTGCCACCTTCGTGCCCTGGGCCATGCGCGACAAGAATGGAAAACTGATTGGCTTTGAGATCGACGTCGCGACAAAACTAGCCAAGGATATGAGCGTTGAGCTCGAATTCGTCCCGACCGCATGGGATGGCATTATCCCGGCCCTGATCGCCGGCAAGTTTGACGCCATCATCAGCGGCATGTCGATCACGTCGAAACGAAATCTCACGGTCAACTTCACACGACCCTATGCCAACACAGGCTACATCCTGATGGCGAGTACCGAGCGTGCCGATAAAAAGGGATTGAAATCCTTAGCCGACTTCAACAAGTCGGGCATCACGATCGCGACGCGCAGAGCGTCGACGGGTGCGGTCGCGATGCAGAGGAATTTTCCCAAGGCTAAGTTAATTTACTTTGATGATGACACGCTGGCCTACCAGGAAGCCGCCAATGGCAACGTCGATGGGGTTTCGTCGACGCCGCCGAAAGCAGCGTTCGAAGTTGAAAAGCGGGGCGGTAAACTTCGGGTCGTGTCGCACGATCTGATGTCGCCGACGCGCGAGGCATTTGCGCTTCGCAAGGGCGATCCTGACGCCCTTAACTTCTTCAATAATTGGATACAGGAGCAGCATGCCAGCGGTTGGCTGCAAGAACGCCACGGCTATTGGTTCAACACGCGTGAGTGGGCCGGCATGGTTGGTGCTAAAAAATAACAGCGAATAACTATTGGTGATTTGGGGGGCCGCCCGGGATGGGTTGGCCCCCTTACTTTTTTCGGCGCTTGATCGGCCGGTCTAACGGTAGACCTCGCTGCGCCGTTCCAGCCAGCCGAAGGCCAAGGCACAGCTGTAACA
>CAUZWH010000088.1:0-9695 GCA_963583675.1 Alphaproteobacteria bacterium | reverse complement strand
GGCGACGCGCTCGTCGCCGAGCTGCGAGTCGCGCAACCGCGACACCGCGTCATACTCGTAGAGACCGTGCTGCGCTTTGGTCGTCGATTTGATGTGCCACTCGAGCAGCGGTGCACCGACCGAATTTGCCACTTCGACCGCCAGCATGGTCTTGCCGGTGCCGGGCTCACCCTTGACCAGCAGCGGCCGTCGCAGGGTAATTGCTGCATTGACGGCAACCATTAGTTCCTCGGTTGCGATGTAGCTATCGGTGCTCGAAAACTTCATGACTTAGATGTTTCCAATATGGCAAAGCTTACTGCAGCTTGAATCTCGCGCCGGCACGTTAAGCCGTCGCTCCGACCCGATCAAGATTTGCCGCAAGTGAGGGGCCCACGTGGCAGCAAAATCCGAAACATCGCGACAGCCACAATCCCTAGGCCCCTTGGGTGCGCTATTGGCTGAGATTGGCGCCTGCCGAATCTGCGAAGAACACTTGCCATTGGGACCGCGTCCGGTCGTTGCGGCCGCCGCTAACGCGCGGGTGCTAATCGCCGGGCGGGCCCCTGGTCCGCGGGTCCATGAGAGTGGCGTGCCGTGGGACGATGCGAGTGGCGACCGGCTTCGCGAATGGCTCGATATCGATCGCGCCGTCTTTTGCGACGACAGCCGAGTCGCGATCGTACCGCAAGGTTTCTGCTATCCCGGCAAAGCCGGAGGCGGCGACCTGCCACCGCGTCCGGAATGCGCAGCCACCTGGCATGGGCGATTGTTGGCGCAGTTGCCAAACGTCAAACTGATCATTGCTGCGGGCCGCTATGCGCAGATTTTTCATCTCGGCGAGCGCAATAAAAAAACCCTCACCGAAACGGTTCGTGCTTGGCGTGAATTCGCGCCGGCCGTTGTTCCGGTGCCGCACCCATCGTGGCACAAGAATCGCTGGCTAACCCTCAATCCTTGGTTTGCTGACAAAACATTGACCTATTTGCGAAGGCGGGTGCGTCCCTAGGGATAGGGATCTTTTTTCACGTTGAAGGAGATACTGATCCGGGGCCGTTTGCCCGTGTGCGGATGCACCATCTGGGCGACATAGCTGGGCCAGATCATCATCAACCCCGCCTCCGGTCGTACGATGTAACGGGTCGGCACCGCGTTGCGATAAAAACTCATCGCTTGCGAGAGGTTTGGATTGATGAGCCCGATCACGCCGCTCAGCGTCTCGTGCTTTTCTTCATGGCCGGTGTCGACGATATAGGCGCCGGTCCACGTTGCTCCGGGCTGGACGTGGATCCGGTTGTAGTTGCCGCGGCGATTAACGTTTGCCCACATGGCAATTGTCCACGTGCTTTTTTCGCGGCCGCTAAAGGTGCATAAATCTCCGATGGGGCCTGCTTCACCATTTCCGCGACGCGTTGTACGACGGTTTGGCCGAGATCGCCTGACCACTGGTGAAAGTCGTCTCCGGATTCCCAGCCGCCGACTGCGCTGTAGGTCGTTCCCTTACCGCCGCGTGTCTTGTTGATGATGATGCGGCGGAGATCTTCGTTGAGATCCTCGCTGTCTTCCCACATATGCTTGAGAATAGGCGTGGTGAAGAGATGGATCAGTCGCTCGTTTTGCAGTCCGTCGGCCATGCTGCCTCCGAGGCATTACGTCCGGGTCGGGTGTTATACTATTAACGCACAAACGTTCGTCCAGACCGCGGCTGATATACCCGAAAACAGCGCCAACCCCAACCGATACGCATGACCCAAGCCGAAGGTGCGCCTAGATATCGCCCGAATCGCGCTCTGTGGGTGCGCGCCCGCAGCGTAGTGGCTGTGCTTCTGATCGTGATTCTCGCCGCCTGCGCCCCACGGGTCCAGGAGGCTGGCTTGGTCAATAGCGCGCCACGCTTGGCGCCGGACCTGATCACGACCAGCGACGGCTACGAGCTGCCACTGCGCGTATGGTCGACCCGCGGTGCGCCGCACGCGGTGATTCTCGCGCTCCACGGTTTCAACGACTACAGCAATTCCTTCGACGCGCCGGCAACCTGGCTGGCGGCCACCGGCATCGCGACCTATGCCTACGACCAGCGTGGTTTCGGCAAAAGTGCCAATCCGCGTATCTGGCCCGGTACGGGATTGATGACCAAGGATTTGCGGGAAGCCGCGCACGTTATCGCCACGCGGCATTCGGGCACACCGCTATATCTGCTCGGTGTGAGCATGGGGGGCGCAGTCCTTATGGCAGCGCAAGCGCAACCGCCGGAACCAGCGAGCCAACCGGCAATGCCGGCCATCGCCGGTCAAATCCTGGTCGGTCCCGCGGTTTGGGGTCGCTCGACGATGCCGCTGCCATACCGCATCGCCCTGTGGTTGGGGGTGCTCACCATGCCGGGAAACCGCGTTACCGGGCGCGGCCTTGGCATCATCCCCTCCGACAATATCGAGATGTTACGGGCGCTGGGGCGCGATCCTTACGTCATCAAGGAAACCCGCGTCGATGCGTTATACGGTCTGGTTAACCTCATGGACGAAGCGCTCGCAGCATCACCTGCCCTGCGCACGCCCTCGCTGGTGCTCTACGGCGCACGCGACGAGATCATCCCGCGCCGGCCGACGATCCGCATGCTCGAAAATTTCGGCGCGCCTCACCGGGTCGTGCTTTATGCCGATGGCTACCACATGCTGCTGCGCGACCTTCAGGCCGAAGTGGTGTGGCGCGATATCGCCGCCTGGATCGACAATGCGGCCGCACCATTGCCGTCCGGCGCTGAAATCGATCGACCCGAACAGTTTGCACGGCCCTAGACTTTCGACATTGGCACTCAGCTAAGGATGAGGAGAAGAATTATGTCCAATCACGGAAAATTCTGGTGGAACGAGTTGGTGGCGAAGGACGTCGAGGCGAGCAAGTCGTTCTACAAGGACGTCGTCGGTTGGGAATACGACGCGATGCCCATGCCCGGGGGCTCTTATACGCTCGCCAAAGCACCAAATGCGGAAGGACCCTCGGCCGGAATGTTCCAAATGCCGGGCGAGTGGGGTGACATGCCGCCACATTGGGTCGCCTATATCTGCGTTGACGATGTCGACGATGCCGCGGCAAAAGCTGAAGCCGCCGGCGGAACGGTGCTCGAAAAACCCTTCGACGTCGAGGGTGTCGGTCGTATCGCCATTATCGCCGATCCCGGTGGTGCGCGTATTGGCGTCATGACACCGGCTGATTCGGCGTAGCATTTTCGGTCAGATGCTGCCCGATATTTCGCTGCGCTCGACCAGGTGAACGAGCACACCGCCCATGCTGCGCGGATGGATAAAGCCGATCCGGGCGCGTCGTGACCCCGGCCGCCCGATCGGGTCGATTACCTCGTAGCCCGCATTTGCCAGGTGGGCGAGCAGGCCGTCGATATCCGCCACCTTGAACGCAAGGTGATGGAGTCCGGCCCCGCGCGATGCGATGTAACGGCTGATTGCCCCTTGATCCTGGCGCGTGGTGCCGCGCGTACCGTGATCGACCGCACCGTCCTGGCGGGGATCGAAATTCTGCAGGAACTCGAGTTCGCAGTCGCCGATCGTTACAAACGCGACCCGCAGCCCGCCGATTAACTCGGGCGGGCGGCTATGTCGCACAACGCCGTACTTGTCGGAGGTAAAAGTTTCGACCGCGGTGCCGACCTCCCTATCGGTCTGCCGGCTTTCGAGTTTGAACCCGATCTGGTCGCAGTACATATCGAGCACAACGTGGTTGTCGGCGCTCGCGACGCCGATGTGATCAATCCGCTCAACCGGCCCTGCCGTACTCTCAGGCAGGTCGAGGGGTTCGCTCAAAAACGTGCGCACACCCCCGAGCCGTTCGGCCGCAAGCTCAACCGCTGGCGTCCCGTTCAATGCTGCTGTTGGCGACGATATCTCGATCCCGGTCGCTTTCGCCGTCGCGAGGTCACTATCGCGGTCATTGGTGTGCAGCACCAAGTGATGCACACCGGGTCGGTCCATATCATGCGCCGGCCCTTCACCGACACCCATAAGCACGAGCGCGCTGCGGCCAATACCGAGCACCGGCACTGTCAATCTGCCGCCCCCAAGGGCGTTAAGAGAAGCATGGGCCCGGACCAGGCCGAAATCGCGATGGAGCTTCTCGGCGATCTCTTCAGGTTCGCGCACCGCGAGCCCGACATAGCCGAGCGAAGCCTTCATGCCTAACCTCACCTGCGAATCAGTTGACCGGGCAGTTCGGCGTCGGCGGCAAGAACGCTTTCGCCGCTTCGGGCGATCACCGTGCCGTTGACGATGACCGCTTCTATCCCGTGCGCGTCCGACACCAAACGATCAGCACCGCCGGGCAAGTCGTGCACCCGCCGCAACTCGCCGGCGTCAACGGTGCCCGGATCGAACACCACGATATCGGCGGCGAGGCCCTTCTCAAGCCGCCCGCGATCGTGCAGCCCTAACACCTCCGCTGGCCGCGCCGACAGCATCCGCACGCCCTCCTCGAGACCGACCACCCCCTTGTCGCGTACCCAGCGGCCGAGAAAATCGGTCGTGTAGCACGCATCGCACAGTTGGCTGGCGTGCGCGCCGGCATCAGATAGCGCCATGACGGTATTCCGGTCTTGGAGGATCTCGCCGACCGCGTCGTCGTCATAGTTGAGAATGGGGACGCGGATGCGCGCGGCAAGATCGGTCTCCAGGCTCAAATCCAGCACCATGTCGACCGGATCAACGCCGCGTTCGTCAGCGACGTCCTTGACCAATCGCTCGGTCAACGAGTCGTCCGATGGCGAATATGAGATCACCGCGCGTTCGTCCCACCCCACCATTTGATGCGGGTGCACGTCTGCTCGATCATCTTTGAATGCCCGTCGAAACGCGGCATCTTTGTATAGCGCGAGGCGGCCGGCGTGGTCGGTTTTCATGGTCGGGGCAAAAAACGGGCGCGCTTCGAAGGGAAACGCCGAGTCGAAATTGAAATCGAGTGTCAGCGGCCGTGGCGATACCTGGGGAATGACGTTGAGACCCTCTCCGTCGATCAACTCGCGCGTAGTTTGCAAATATTTACGATGTGATCCCGGGCCGGTGAGGTTGGAGAGCAGGGCAGTCCAGGTGACCGTGACGCCGTGCTTCGCGGCGAATTCGCGAAACTGCTTGATGAACATTCCTTTGCCCATCGTTGCTTGAAAAACACCTGGGCTATGTTCGGTCCGATGAGCGGCCCCATGTTCGGCTAAGGCGCCGATCAGCGCATCGTACTCCTCAAAGGCGGCCAAGCGGCTCGGCACCGGATGGCCATCGAACCCGTGATGGGTCGGCGATCCCGATGATGAGAGCCCAAGCGCGCCGGCCTCTGTTGCTTCACGAACGATCCGGCACATGGCGCCGATTTCTTCTGCCGATGCCTCTCGCGTCACCGCGTCGGTGCCCATCACGTAAAGCCGCGTCGGCGTATGCCCGATATAAACGCCGACATTGATCAGGCTGCCGGCGTCTTCGATCGCGTCGAGATATTGCGGAAATGATTCGAACGCCCAATCGCTGCCGACACCGGCGCGAAGCGCGGCCAGGCTCATCCCCTCCACTCGCTCGAGCGTCCGCAAAATCAGGTCACGATGCGCCGCCCGGGTTGGTGCGATGCCAAACCCGCAATTGCCCATCACCACCGTCGTTACACCGTGCGATGGCGAGATCGACAGCCTTCGGTCCCAGAGGATCTGCGCATCGTAATGGGTGTGCATATCGATGAACCCAGGTGCGATCACACCCCCCCCCGCATCCAGGGTCTGCTCGGATAGCCCTTCCACGTTGCCGATGGCGGCGATGCGACCGTCCTCCACCGCGACGCTGCCGGCGAAACCTGGTTTGCCGCTCCCGTCGACGATGAAACCGTTGGTGATCTTCAGATCGAAAGCCATCGAGGATCCATACTAAGCACCGCTGGCGCGAACGCTACCACCTCGGGTGCTCTACTAGGACTTGCCGTTTGCCCGTGAAGCCTTAGATTCGGATGCAGCAGCAATCTAAGGAGGCCGGTTATGGCCAAAGCGACATTTGGGGCGGGGTGTTTTTGGGGCATTGAGGCCGGGTTTCGCAAAGTCGATGGTGTTACCGACGCGAAGGTTGGCTACGCCGGGGGCGCCAAGGATCATCCCACCTATGAGGAGGTTTGTAGCGGGCAGACCGGCCATACCGAAGTTGTCGAGGTCGAATTCGATCCAGCGCGGGTCTCCTATGATGAACTCCTCGACTTGTTCTGGGAGATCCACGACGCCACCCAGCTAAATCGGCAGGGCCCTGACGTTGGCACGCAATATCGCTCGGCCGTCTACGCCCACGATGAGGATCAACAAGTGGCCGCGGCGGCGTCGAAGCAACGGCAGGAACAATCCGGCTGCCACAGCCAACCGATTGCGACTGAAATCACGCCGGCGCCGGAGTTTTGGGCGGCGGAGGATTACCACCAGCGCTACTTCGAGAAAATGGGACGGTTGCGGCGCGTGTTTGGGCAATAGCCGTCTCGCAAAACGGACCGGCCGGGTCTCGGCCGGTCCAGCCGCCGCCACAAGTTAGCGACGACTAGCCGTCAGCGCGCCGCTGTAACACCAATCCAGACAGCCACAGCGCGCCGACCCCGAACAGGATCCAGCCGGCGCCGCGCAACGCGATTCGCGGGTCGCCGCCGTAAAGCTGCGGCGACCAGGTCATCGCCAGTCCATCGAGAAAAAGCGCGGTGATGGTCGCGATGCTGACGGCCATCAGGGCACGCTGATCGGGCAGGCGGCCGATCCACAAAACGAGCTTGATGAACACTCACGCACCGGGCAAGGATCCAACCAGCAACACGACCGACCACCAGCCAGCGTCGAAAATGCCGGGCACATGGCGCACCAGCATCGCCGCCAGAAACCAAAACACGGCGCCGAGGATGATGAGAATCATGACGTGTGTGCGGCTCACGGCTTGCCTCCTCCTGGTTGTTCCAGACCGGGATAGATTCTAGTTTGCTAGTGTCGGATCGGCCATTACCTCCGAGGTCATGATTTTGCTGATGCGGCGAATCGGAGCATTCCCATGGATCAGCACGCCCCCTTTCTAGAACCCGGCCAGATCGGTTCGCTGCAATTGCGCAATCGCTTGGTGCGGGCGCCGACCTCGGAAACGATGGCCGAAGAAAAGGGTGGCGTTAACGACTCGCTCAAGCGCTTCTACGGCGATCTCGGTCGCGGTGGTGCCGGCTTGATCATCACGGGACACATCTTTGTCGAGCCGCGCGGCCAATACTCACCGTCGCAGATGGGGATCTACCAAGATAATCTTGTGCCGGGCCTGAAAGAGTTGGTCGACATCGTTCACGATGCGGGCGGAACGATCTTTGCCGAGCTAAGCCATGCCGGCAGTCAGTCGGTGATGCCGAATGTCACCCCCGTTGCGCCCTCGATCATTCCCAACGCCATGTTTGCCCGCACGCCGATCGAGCTAAGCGAAGTCGACATCGGTGAAATCATCGCCGCGTTTGGCGCCGCCGCCGGCCGCGCCAAACAAGCCGGCTTCGATGGCATCCACCTGCACGGCGGCAACGGTTATCTGCTGAGTGAGTTCGCGTCTCCCTATGCCAATCGTCGTGACGACGCCTGGGGCGGTGATGCCGAACGGCGTGGCCGTTTCTTTGTCGAGGTTTATCAGAGCGTCCGCGATACCGTCGGCGACGATTTCCCGATCTCGGCGCGGGTAGGCATTGCCGATAGCGTCGAGGGGGGCTTGCCAATCGCCGAGGGCGTTGCGCTGGTCGGCCGGCTGCGCGAACGCGGGCTTGACGCTGTCGAGACGACCTTGGGGGTGATGAGTTCCTATCTGCAAAACATCCGGCCCTACGTCGCGGTGACGCCAGGCCGTGCGCTGGCGACCGGCCTGTATCCACGGCTATTCGAACCGGCCGGTCCCGAAGCTTATTACCGGCCTTATGCGCACGCGGTGAAGCAGTCGGTCGACATCCCGGTCATCCTGATTGGCGGCATGCGCACGACCCCGACAATGGCTGAGGTCATCTCGTCGGGCGACGCCGATTTCATTGCCATGGCGCGGCCGTTCATTCGTGAGCCCGACATCGCCAAGCAGATCGTAGCCGGCCGGCGCGGCATGGTTGACTGCGTCTCCTGCAATATCTGTTTGAACCACGACGGCAAGGATCCGCTGCAGTGCTGGCGCAAAAAATGGCGGTCGCTGGCGCACCACGCCTATTGCCGCTTCTGGCGCGATCGCTGACGGCCGGCCTCCATGAGCACCACTCAGGTCACTAATTTGTTATGTGGGGCAAATCGTTGCCGACACAAGTGGAAATCTTGTAGTGGGATGCAACCTTAACTACTTGATTCGTCCGGAGATATTACCATGCAGATTCTAAGATCAGCGCGCGTTCTCGCGGGCCTCATGGCGTTTGTGCTGCTTGGTTTGACCGCGTGCAGTGGTCAGGCGCCGCTCAAGCCTGAAACCGGCAGTCTCTACAACCAACTCGGCCGTCGCGCTGGAATCGATACCATCGTTGATGGCTTTATCTTCGCCTCCGTAACCAACGAAATCCTCAAGCCCGGCTTCAAAGGAATGTCGATCCTTGATTTTCCACGGCTCAAATACAATTTCGTTGAACAGATGTGCGACCTCGCCGACGGCCCTTGCCGCTACACCGGCCAGAACATGATTCAAGCCCATAAGGGTATGAACATCTCCATTAAGCAGTTCAACGAATCCGGCCGGCTGTTCGAGGAGGCCATGAAAAAGAATGGGGTCGGCCCCAAGGCTCGCCAGGCGATGCTAGGCAAGCTCGGCGCGATGCAAAAAAAGATCGTCGGTCAATAACACGGCGCCCTGTTCCGTCTATTGGTGGCTTGCAGGGGCTGCGCGTTCATAGTCTGCTGAGGGGCAACAAATAACACCAAGCCCCAGGGAGACTCCCGATGATCTTCAAGAGCGCTGATCCCGACGCTGCAATTCCCGACTATTCGTTTACCGAACACGTGCTGCGCAACGCCGAGCGCTTGGCGGACAAGCCCACTTTGATCGACGGCCCGTCGGGCCGCACCCTGACATATGGCCAACTGGCCGCAGCGATCGATCAAACCGCGGCCGGCCGCGCTGCGCGGGGATTCAAAAAAGGCGACGTGTTTGCAATTTATTGCCCCAACATTCCGGAATACGCGGTGGCCTTCAACGCGGTGGCCAAATATGGCGGCATCAACACCACGGTAAACCCGCTCTACACGGCCGAGGAACTGACCGGACAGCTTTGACCGGACAGCTTAAGGATTCCGGCGCGCGTTATTTGCTGACGGTACCGGCATTTCTCGACAAGGCAAGCGAGGCCGCCGCGGCATGCGCGATTGATGAAATCTTTGTGATCGGCGAGGCCGACGGCGCCACCATCGTATCCATGCCGCGGTTCGATCTTGAAGAGTTTCTCGGTACGATCGAGAAGCACAAGGTCAGCATCGCCCCGCTGGTGCCGCCGATTGTCCTGGCGCTGGCCAAACACCCGGTGGTCGAGAAATTCGACCTCTCGAGCATTCGCCTGGTGTTCTCCGGCGCCGCGCGCTCGGTGCCGGCATCACCAACGAAGCGTCAGCCAAGCTCAACTGCCCGGTGGCGCAAGGCTATGGCATGATCGAGGCGAGCCCGGTGACGCACCTGAGTCCGACCGTGGGCGATCTCACCAAGGCCGGCTCGATTGGGCGCATTATTCCC
>CAUZWH010000087.1:0-9735 GCA_963583675.1 Alphaproteobacteria bacterium | reverse complement strand
CCAGAACTGATGCTGAACAACGATCGTGATCTCGTCTGGATATTTTTGCCGCAGGTGTTCGGGTGCGAGAACGCCCGGATAGTGAGAGCGAAACGAGACGTAGAGGTGATGGTTGCCGGGAAGACCAGACTCGGCCACACGCGTCAGAGCTTGGCGAACGACGCCGCGTAGTGCGTCGTCGACCAATTCTTTGTAATGCATTTGGTCTTTACTCATCGTCCCATGCCGCGATCACGATTGGCTCTCACCGAGCATTGGCAACCAGTTGAATACTAGAGGGGCAGGTGGGGGAACACCAGCTAACGCAAGGTCAACCTAACGTTGCGGACGGGCGCCTTCCCAAAAAAATATTGGGGTTATGCTGGCGAATATGAGCTGGGGAGTAGTGAGGGGCTTCTGTTGCCCGGCGCCCCTCAAACCGCGCTTACCTATTAGGCAGCGAGAGCCAAGTCATTATCATTGGCAATTATAAAGTGCGATCCGTCACGGCGGAATCATACCGGGCAAAAATTACACCTTTATTACGCACGTCGATCCTAGTTCGCCCCCATCAGAAGCGCACCCTTGTTTGGCACACCGTTCAAGCGCGTGCGCTTGTGGTGGAGGCGCCGGGTACTGCCCCCGGGTCCGCAACGCTTATTCCATGCAACGTTTATCACCATAGCCGGGCAAGCCCGGCACCTAATATATAGGGATTTTTGCGCCGAATTGAAAGTGGGTTTCACGGCTGCCCGCGAGCGCGGGCGCCGATGATCCTACCCGCCCTAGCTAACGGATTCCTCAGATCGCAAGCGCATCTTGATCGGGCCATCCGCGCGACCGTGGATCATCTGTTGCAGATAGGGATTATCGTCGCTGTTGATGTCCCGAGTAGGTCCACTCCAGACGACCCGTCCCTCGTTGAGCATAACTAGGTGGTCATAAAGACTATGCGCGGCCTCCATGTCGCTGGTGACGCACAGCATCGTGGCACCTAGCCGATCTACCGTTTTTCCGACCATATCGTTGATCCGATTCGACGTGACCGGGTCCAGGCCGGCGGTCGGGTTATCGAGAAAGAGAAATGAGGGGTCCCCGGTCATTGCGCGCGCGAGACCGACGCGTTTCTGCATACCGCCCGACAACTCTGATGGATAGAGGTCCGCCGTGGTTGGCGGCAAGTCGACCAATGCGAGTTTCTCGACCGCTATTTCGCGGGCAACCGTTCGTTCCACTCGCAGCCGGTTGAGGAGCTTGAACGCCACATTCTCCCAAACCGGGAGACTGTCGAACAACCCGCCCTGCTGAAACAAGACGCCGAAGGTCGATATCACGGAATCCTTTTGGGAGTTGTTGGCGCGGGTCAGGTCTTGGCCATCAACCATGATCGATCCCCGATTGACCGGGTACAACCCGATCAAGCATTTCATCAGCACGGATTTGCCCGATGCGGCGGGCCCGATCACCACCGTGCTCTGTCCCTCCGGGATATCGAAATTGATGTCGTGCAGAACGTCTTTGTTTGTAAAATTTTTGTAAAGCCCCCCCACGCGCATCCTTATTTTGCGGTCGTCCAACATAGTAGTCTGTTTATGTCCTTGCAGTGGTTTGGCGAGGTTTGTATTCCGCCGCGTTGGTGGTTGACAGGGCTCTATGTCCAATGCGGTAGTGCCGCTCGCACCCTAGTCTAGACTAGCCTTGGAAAGAAAATCTCATGCGTTTTACGCTTCGCTCGTCCGTTCGTTCGCCGTTCGGCCGCAAGGTTCGTATTGCAGCGTCGGTCGTTGGCCTGACCGACGATATCTCGATTGAAGAGACCAATACGATGTCTGCCGACGACCCGATCCGACAACAAAATCCGTTGGGGAAGATCCCAGCGCTGGTTCTGGAAGACGGGCGAACCCTCTACGACAGCCGCGTTATCATCGAGTATTTCGACGCAATCACCGGCGGCGGGCGCCTAATCCCTACCGATCCGAGTGCACGTTTTCCGGCGCTTACCCATGCGGCGCTCGCCGATGGGATGCTCGATGCGGGCATTCTTATCGTCTATGAGGGGCGGTTTCGCGCTGACCAGACGCCCTACCAACCCTGGCTGGACTATCAGCGAGGCAAGATTGAACGCGGGCTGAGCGCATTTGAAGCAGGGCCGCCGGCGGTTGAGGTGGTTACTGTTGCTTCAATTGGTTTGGCTTGTGCGCTCGGTTACCTCGATTTTCGTCAGCAGGTTGACTGGCGGCCCATCTGTCCGGGTCTGGTCGATTGGCTTGACGCTTTTACGGGCGCGGTTCCAGCGTTCGAGCAAACCATGCCGCCGGCCTAGCGAGGCAGGAGGCTGCAACAGTCTAGCAAGTAGCGTCGCGTGTAGCGCGAGCGTACCGCTGCGACTAAAGTGATTTGTCCCACTCATTAGCGATCCGCCTGCCCCCATGCGCGTCACCCCCAAACAGCAAGCCGAGATTGACGACCTTCGGTCGACCGCTTTGACGACCCGTCGTGCGACCGCGCCGGCGCTGGAGGAGGTTCTTTATCAGCCGTTTCCGGCGCTTGATCACGGGTTCGTCAGGGTTGTCGATTATATGGGCGACGATGGCGCGGTCGTTCAGGCCGCGCGAGTCTCCTACGGCCGCGGCACCCGGCGGGTAAGCGAAGATCAGGGCCTGATCAACTATCTCATGCGTCACCGGCACACGACGCCGTTCGAAATGTGTGAGATCAAATACCACGTCAAATTGCCGATCTTTGTCGCGCGACAATGGATCCGGCATCGCACCGCCAACGTCAACGAATATTCGGCCCGCTATTCGATCCTCGACAACGAGTTCTACATCCCTGAACCCGAACATCTCGGCGCACAGTCGAGCGCCAACCGACAGGGGCGCGCCCAGGTGCTTGAGGGCGACGAAGCACGGCGTGTGTACGAGTTGTTGAAAGATGATGCCGCCCAGCTCTACGACCACTACAGCGAAATGCTCAACGAGGATGAGACCGGCGCGCGCGTCGATCCCGAGCGCCAAGGCCTGGCCCGCGAACTCGCACGTATGAACCTATCGCTGAATTTCTATACGCAGTGGTATTGGAAGGTCGATCTGCTGAATCTGTTGGGCTTCCTATCGTTGCGGGCGGATGCTCACGCGCAGTATGAAATCCGCGTTTATGCAGAGGCTATGCTGGATACCGTCAAGCGCTGGGTGCCAATGACATATGCCGCGTTCATGGACTACCGCATGGGCGGAACTAACCTGTCAGCCAAGGGTCTCGTGGTGGTCAAACGCCTGATTGCCGGCGAGGCAGTGACTCAAGAAGACAGTGGGCTGTCGAAGCGCGAATGGGGCGAGCTCATGACGAGCCTCGGCCGCGAGACGTAGCGTTGGCGGACCACGCAACATCGTCACGAAGTCCGATCGGTTCGACCTCGCCGGCGTGATCGCCTATGCAATCGATTGCGCGACGCGCGCACGACTTTCATACACGTTAGCCCGCAAACGTCGAGCACAGCCGTCTAGTGGGCCGGGCACATCACAAAAATGGGGATGGGACGCTGGTCGGCGAGCCGTTCGTAGTACTTGGGAAAGCCGATATACGTCGTGAGGGCGGCGGCGCGATAGCGTTCGTATTCCTCGCCTTGGGCCTCGTGACCGACGTAGCGTCCGACAACACCTTCGATATAGCACTCGGTTTCTGGGTTCGTCTTCAGATTGAAACACCAGGCGGGGTGGGGCGCGCGGCCCCAATTGCTGGCAACAACCGCGAACTCGTCGGTTTCGCCGCCAATGCGGACGTAGACCAATGGTGCGATCCGTTTCTTGCCGGTCTTACACCGCGCGTCGTCATCATGACGATCGGCAATCTGGCCAGAACCTTGGTCGCGGTAGTTTTGCGGCTGACGGCTCGAAAAAACAAATGTCCAGATAATGCTGGGTTTTAGAGAAATACCAAGATCCCGGTCGCGTAACCGCTATCTTCTGCATCAGCATATGGAAAGGTTGGTAGTGCTTCATTGCCGATGAGTGTATGCGAGGGATCCGCTTTCGTCGTTATTGGATGACGATATTGGGCGCTGCTCTGGCGCCCTCGCCTAACGCTTCTTCGATTTTTTCATGAATTCGTGCGGCGATGGCCAAATATGTCTTGGCGTGCGGGCTATTCGGTTGCGAGACCACGATTGGGGTTCCGGCGTCAGAGGTCTCTCGGATGGCCATGTTAAGCGGTATCTCGCCCAAAAATTCGGTGCCCAGGCGTTCGGCAGTCTCGCGCGCACCACCATGGCTGAAAATATCGGACCGCTCTCCGCAATGCGGGCAGATGAAGTAGCTCATATTTTCGATAATGCCGAAGACCGGGACGTGAACTTTTTCGAACATACCGATGCCCCGGCGCACGTCGAGCAGCGCAATATCCTGGGGCGTCGAGACGATGACCGCCCCCGTTAGGGGAACACGTTGGGCCAGGGTGAGTTGCGCATCGCCGGTGCCAGGTGGCAGATCGATCACCAATACATCGAGCTCGCCCCATAATACATCGCGCAACATCTGTTCGACCGCACTCATCACCATCGGGCCGCGCCAGATAATTGGCGTATCCTCAGCGACCATGAAACCGATCGACATGCAGGGAATGCCGTGCGCCCGCATCGGTTCGATCTTTTGACCATCCGGCGAATTGGGCTGGCCGGCGATACCCAGCATGCGGGGAACACTGGGACCGTAGATGTCGGAGTCCATCAGGCCGACTCGCAAGCCCTGTGCCTTGAGTCCTAGGGCAAGGTTAACCGCTGTGGTCGACTTCCCCACGCCACCCTTGCCGGATGCGACAGCGACCAGCGCGCGAACACCGGGGAGTTCGGGTTTTGCCGCCGGTTGGGCTTGGGGCCCCGGTGCGGCCCCGGGGCCGGGCGGTGCCGCGTGCGGAGGGTTGGCAGCGGGTGTCGCTGCCGCCGACGGAGACGCATGAGCGGTCAACACAGCGGTTACCGACAGCACGCCAGAGAGAGCGTCGATTGCTTGCTCACAGGCCTTGCGCAACGGCTCTTTGGCTTCACCGTCCTGGGGCGCGACCGCAATCGTCGCGAGAACATGGCCCTCGCGGACCTGAACGCCGTCAACCATGCCGAGTGTGACAACATCGCCACGCTCACCGTCTTTTACGGTTCGCAGCGCATCGAGAACCTGTTCTTCGGTAACGTTCGTCATATTTGAGACTCTCATGAGTGGAACGAGTGTGAAGCGGATAGGATCGCTGAAAGACAAACGGGGGCGCGTGAACGAACGCTGCACCACCTCGCGTTGCAAGGTGGTGGTAGCTGTCATATAACCCGAGACACCCGCTTTTCAAACGTTCCAGATTCAAACGTTTCAGATAGGGCGGACAAATTCAGAGGGATAACTAGATGCCGTGGAATCAGCAGGGCGGTGGCGGACCGTGGGGTCAAGGACCCCGCCAACAGGGCGCGCAGCCACCCAACCTTGAAGAACTTCTTCGTCGTGGCCAGGATCGTTTCCGCGGGATCATCCCCGGTGGCGGCAATCGCAAAATTATCGGCCTCATTGCAATCGTGGTCGTTGGGCTCTGGTTTGCCAGCGGCTTCTACCGCGTTGCGTCCGATGAGCAGGGCGTGGTCCTAAGGTTTGGTGCAGTGGTAGGGACCAGCGCGCCCGGCCTGCATTATCACCTGCCCGGGCCGATCGAAACCGTGGAAACACCGAAGGTTACGCGTATCAATCGTGTCGATGTCGGGTTTAGAGGTGTCAGTGAGTTGGGCCGGCGGACGGCAACCGCGCGCGACGTCCCCGAAGAAAGCCTGATGCTTACGGGCGATGAGAACATCGTCGATATCGATTTTACGGTGTTCTGGGTAATAAAAGACGCGCAGGCCTTTCTCTTCAACATCGCTGGCCAAGAAGAAAATGTTAAGGCGATGGCTGAAAGTGCCATGCGTGAGGTTATCGGTAGAACCGCCATTCAGCAGAGCATGTCGGAGGGCCGGGCCAAGGTCGAGATCGATACCCGGGAGTTGGCGCAGAACATCCTCGACGGCTACGACGCCGGCATCACGATAACCGAAGTGAAGCTGCAAATGGTTGACCCGCCGTTGGCGGTGATCGACGCCTTCCGCGACGTCCAGCGCGCCCGTGCCGACATGGAACGGTTGCGCAACGAGGCGGAAGCCTACGCCAACGACATCATCCCGCGTGCGCGAGGCGAGGCGGAGAAGATGAGGCAGGAGGCCGAAGCCTACAAGGAAGAGGTCGTGAAGGAGGCCGAAGGCGACGCGGAACGCTTCCTTTCGGTTTATCGGCAATATGCGCGAGCGAAAGGTGTAACCACGCGGCGGATCTACCTTGAGACCATGGAACGTATCTTCAATGGTGCTCAGAAGGTGATCATCGATCAGCCAAAGGGCGGGAGCGGCGTGGTTCCCTATTTGCCGTTGCCTGAACTCAAAAAACGTCAGGAGGCCGCCCAATGAATCGGCGAGTACTATTGATAGTAGGCATTGTCGTTCTCGTGTTGGTAATCGGGGTGTGGCAAACACTGTTCACCGTTCATCAAACGCAACAAGCGCTGGTGCTGCAGTTTGGTGACCCGAAGCGGGCGATCAAGGAGCCCGGCTTGAATGTCAAGCTACCCTTCGTCCAGAATATTGTATATTTCGACAAGCGCATTCTTTCCTACGACGGCCCCGCCGAGGAGATCATCGCCGCCGATCAGAAGCGATTGGTGGTCGACTCATTTGTCCGTTTCCAGATCGACGATCCGCTCAAATTCTTCCAGAGCGTTGGCAGCGAGAATATTGCCCGTTCGCGGATTGGCTCGATGCTCAATTCGTCGTTGCGTGCGGTTCTGGGTGAGGTACCGCTATCTGCGGTGCTGACCGGCGAACGTGCTGACTTGATGAGGAAGATCACCGAGCGCGTCAATATTGAGGCCGCCAATCTTGGCGTCGTCATCACCGACGTTCGTATCAAACGCGCCGATCTTCCGGAAGCCAACAGCCAGGCGATCTACGCCAGGATGAAAACCGAACGGGAACGGGAAGCCCGCGAATTTCGCGCCCTAGGCGCGGAAGAAGCACAGCGTGTGCGAAGCCGAGCCGATCGTGAGAAGCGCGTGCTTCTCGCCGAAGCGCAAAAGGGGGCTCAGATCCTTCGCGGTCACGGCGACGGCGAACGTAATCGCATCTTCGCCGAAGCCTACGGTCAGGATCCTGAATTCTTCGCGTTCTATAGATCGATGCAGGCTTATTCGGTGGCACTAACGCGCGAGGACACCACCATGGTGTTGACGCCCGATAGTGATTTCTTCCGTTTCTTCAACGATATGCAAGGTCGCGACAGAGACCCCGCGAGGTAGCGTGAGCGTACGCAGCGCGACCACCCGCGAAAGTCCACCTTCGGGCGAGGTTAGGATCGGCCGTGCAAACCGGAAAGGCGCCCCCTAGCCTGCGCGGCGAAGGGTTTCTGGCATGACCGATTTTCTAGTTGCCCTTGCGTTGGTCATGGTTATCGAAGGATTTCTGTATGCTTTGTTCCCCGAGGGGATGAAGCGGATGATGGAAGTCTTGTTGATCCAATCCAGCGAGCGCATTCGCTCGGCGGGGCTGGTATTCGCTGTTATCGGCGTGGGACTCGTGTGGCTGTTGCGAGGGTAGATGATTGGTCGCCGCGACTTGGCGCCACATTCTGATCACAAAATTCAATCACATTAGCGTTGGCGCCAAGCGATAGATCTCGGAAGTCAGTTGGCATGCCGTGTACCATGGCCGCGAAATGCAGCGCGTGAGCCTTGATTGATTTAACGCTACGCCGACGTACTTCTAACTGGGCAAGATCGCCCCGCGTGACGTCTACGGATTGGCTTGAGAAAAGAAATAGGAAGCAGGAACGATGATGCGGCAATGGAACGAAAAGCGCGCCTACGGGTTGCCCGATACGCGGTGGGCCTTGGACACCACTCAATCACAGCGGTTGCGCGGACCATCGTTGCGCTTGGGCGTCGGGTTTGCCGTAGCGATGCTGACCGGCGCGGCGTTGGTCTGGAGCGGGTCGAACGTTGCAAACGCACAGTCGGCGCCATTTAGCTTCGCTGATTTGGCCGAGAAGTTGTCGCCCGCTGTCGTCAACATCTCAACGACTCAGGAAGTAAAAACGAGCAGCAATCGCCGTCAGGACGTTCCCGTCCCGCAGTTCCCGCCGGGCTCTCCGTTTGAAGAGTTCTTCAAAGAGTTTTTTGAGCGCCAGGATCGCGATCGCGGCGACCGTGGCGACCGTGGTGCGACCCGGCGGCGGACGACGTCGCTGGGCTCCGGCTTCATCATCGATTCGGCTGGAATTGTCGTCACCAACAATCACGTTATCGCCGATGCCGACGAAATTCGCGTCACCCTCAAAGATGACACGACCTTCGATGCAGAGATCGTCGGCCGCGATCCGAAAACGGATCTGGCGGTCTTGCGCATAAAGGCACCAGGGCCACTCGCCTCGGTTGGCTGGGGTGATTCGAACAAATCCAGGGTTGGCGATTGGATTTTGGCGATTGGCAACCCCTACGGCCTGGAAAACACCGTTACCGTGGGCATTATCTCGGCGCGCGGTCGGGTCATTAATGCGGGTCCATATGACGATTTCCTGCAAACCGACGCGTCAATCAATCGCGGCAATTCAGGCGGCCCAATGTTCAACGTCGATGGGCAAGTGATCGGCATCAATACGGCTATTTTCTCGCCCTCGGGCGGCAGTGTCGGCATCGGCTTTGCCATTCCGGCGGCACTGGCCAAACCGCTGATCGATCAACTCATCGAATATGGTCGGCCGCGGCGCGGTTGGCTCGGTGTTCGCATCCAAACCGTAACCGACGAAATCGCCGAAGGCCTGGGGCTGGCCGAAGCCAAGGGCGCACTCGTCGCGGGGGTGACCGACGACGGTCCTGCAAAGGGCGCCGGCATCGAGCCGGGCGACGTAATCCTGACGTTTGATGCCAAAGATGTCGTCGAAATGCGCAAACTTCCGCGGTTGGTCGCCGAGACTAAGATCGGCAAGGAAGTCGCGGTCAAAGTTTGGCGCAAGGGCAAGATGGTTACCCTCGGCGTCGTTCTCGGCGAGCTGCCCGAAGACGATCAGAAGGTTGCCTCAATCGCTCCGGCAGCGCCCAAAGCGACGACGGAGTCGATGGAGGCGCTCGGTCTAACGCTTTCAGCAATAAGCGACGAACTGCGTGAGAAACATTCCTTGGGTGAAGCCCTCAAGGGCGTCGTCGTTACCGCCGTAGCCGCCGATAGCTCGGCCGCGGAAAAGGGAATTCGCGAAGGTGATGTGATTGTCGAGGTCAGCCAGGAGGAAGTGGCGACACCCGGCGAGGTCATCGAAAAAGTGCGCAAGGTGCAGGATTCGAACCGCAAATCGGTGCTGCTTCTGGTCCAGAGTGGAGAAAATCTACGCTTCGTGGCGGTGAGATTGGATAATAGCTAGGCTCCTGCGGCGACCGATGCGCGACGACCGCTTGTTCTATCAAAGCACGTCGATGTCGAAGGGGACTCGGCCGTCGCGATCCTCTACCTCCAACACCCAAAGATCGGGATCGAAATCGATCGTGCGGGTGATATAGGCGTCGGCGGTGGGCTCGTCGACGGGATCGTCGCCAGTTGCAGAAATCCACACACGCTTGCCATCAAAATTGTAGGTCTGGCTATAAACGACACAGCCATTCTCGAAGCGATTTAGTTTTACCAGCACACTACCGGCTTCAGGGTTACCGCTA
>CAUZWH010000086.1:0-9742 GCA_963583675.1 Alphaproteobacteria bacterium | reverse complement strand
CGCAAAGCGGTCGAGCTCAATCCTAGCTCAGCAGATGCTTTCGAGGCGCTGGCTGCGGCCTACAATCACTACGGATCACCGGAAGAGGCCGAGCGCTGCGCACAGATGTGTTTTGATCTGAGCCCACTCGACCCCAACTTGAGCAGATATCACTTCCAGCTCATGCAAGCGAAGCTCGGGCAGCGGCTGTTTGGTGATGCTTATGCCCAACTCGAAATATGCCTCCGTGCACGTCCGCACGATGTTTCCTATCTAGGGTTCAAGACTGTCTTCCTCGGCCACATGGAGAGCAAGGGCGAGGCGGCCGCGTGCCTGTCTGAATATCTGTTGAAGCGCGATATCAAAACCGCTGACGACTATCGTGAGATTTTTCTCCGCAATTCGGCCCTGGTTGAATTGAATCTCGAAGGCCTATGTAAAGCAGGTTGGGACGCCTGAACGCCCCACACTGACCCCGGCTTGGTCACACTATCGCCGACGGATGTGGGTGAAAAATAGAGTGAAGAATAGGTGCCGACACTCGAATTCGTCTACGACTTTGTTAGCGCCCCTTGCTATCTGGCATGGACGCAGTTATCCGCGATCACGGAAGAATCAGGTGCCGAAATACAACTCAGCCCGGTATTCTGCGGTGGCATTTTCAAAGCGACGGGGAACCCAGGCCCGCTGGTAATTCCGGCTAAGAGAGAATGGTATGCTGGCGATTTGATGATGTGGGCCGCGCATTATGGTGTGCCTCTAGAAAGCAATCCTCATTCTCCAGTACAGAGCCTTCCGCTCATGCGCGGGGCAATTATTGCCGAAGAGCGTGGCGAACTTGAGCAATACCTTAAAACGATGTTCGAGGCAGTGTGCGTCAAGGCGCTCAACATGAGCGATATCAAACGGGTGCGCGAAACTCTCAATGAAGCGAGCCTTGATGCTGCGACCTATTTCTCACAAATTGAGCGCCAGGATGTGAAGGACCGGCTGCGGCAGAGTACCGATGATGCAGTTGTACGTGGGGTTTTTGGTGTGCCCACTTTCTTCGTTGGCGAGAGGATGTTCTTTGGCCAAGATCGCTTGGAGTTCGTGAGAAAAGCCTTGGGCGAAGCATAATTACCGCGGTCAGTAGCCGCCCCGAGCCGACCGAATCCTGGCGATTGAAACCAGGAGGAGCCGTGAGTTCTAATGTCAATTTTTGGCTAGAAACGCCCCTGTAGACCCGTGCTGAACTACGTCCGAACCTGGAGGCAAACCGGCCTTTCCGCGTCGACGTTGCCGACTAGGCTCCGAACACCGCTGCGTTGCTGAGGGGTCACGGCGATGGCGGCCAAGTCATCCCAAGACGAAACCAACCAATCGATAGAAGAGCTGTTCGTCATGATTGGCGGCGGCTGCATACGCAGCGTGTAAAAAAAGAAGCAACTCCACCGCCGCGCCGAATCAACCGGCAGCGAGAGATTTTCACAGCAGAGTTGCGCTCTTAACAGTAAACTATGACTGTCGAGCCCCCTTCCGTCCGGAGGGGGCTCTGCGTTTTGGACATAATGGCGTAGTGAGATGACGACATTGGCCGACAAAGCGTCGCTGGCCGAGCTTCCCGCACGAGCTGGCTTCGGCGCGTTATTGATGCTCGCGTCGGCAATCATCGCCAGTACGCTGGGGCTCTCGGTGCGTCTGATCGATACCGCGGGCGGTTGGCAGATAATTTTCTATCGCAGCCTATCGATGGTGCTTGCCGTGCTCCTCTACCTCGCATTCCGCCATCGCGGACGTCTTGCGGCGCACCTAATGTCGGCGGGTTGGACCGGCATTGTTGGTGGTGCCTGTATGGCGGCAGCGACGACCTTCGGGGTTTGGGCTTTTCTCCATACGACCATCGCCAACGTATTGTTCATCGGCGGGACCGTTCCTTTCTTCGCCGGATTGCTGGGCTGGCTCGTGCTGGGTGAACGGGTGCGCAAGGTCACGTGGTTGGCGATGGCGATCGCGTTTGCCGGGATCGTCGTGATGACCGGCGGCGGCCTCGCTCAGGGGAACTATATAGGCGATCTATTGGCGCTCGGAGCGATGGTCTGCTTCGCCGGCCTTGTCGTCGCTATGCGGTCCGGACGGCTCCAGGATATGACACCGCTGCTTGTTATCGGTATGGCTTTCGCGACCCTCACCGCAGCGCTGTCTTTGCCGACATTCGCGATCTCGCTGCACGATCTGGTGGTTTGTATCGTGATGGGCGCGGTCCAGAGCTTTGTTGCTTACATCATGTTCATGATTGCAGCGCGTCATCTCCGGGCCGGCGAAATGTCGCTGTTAGGGGTTTCCGAAACAATTTTCGGTCCGCTGTGGGTGTGGCTCGCGGTCAATGAAGTACCTGCCAACGCGACCTTTGTCGGCGGCGCGGTGATCCTCGTAGCGGTTTTTGCACAAGGCGTTGCAACACTGCGTGCGGAACGTTCGGCGGGCACGCCGTGATGGCAGCTTGGGCCCGTCCCAGCGGTCACTCGCTCGGTATCGTTCTAATCTTGGGATCGGCGCTGTGTTTCAGCCTGGCCGGCCTGCTTGTTCGACTGATCGAGACGGCCGGGCCGTGGCAAATAATCTTCTATCGGTGCACGTCCTTGTGTATTGCCGTCACCGCGTTTGTCATCATTCGCCACGGCTATCGGTCGATCCACCATGTGCGCTCACTTGGTTGGAAGGCTCCCTTCGGGGGTGTCCTTATGGGGAGCGCAATGATCGTGGTGATTTTTGCGTTTCTCAATACCACGGTGGCGAACGTGGTCTTCATCGGTGGCGCTTTGCCATTCGTAGTCGGCGTTTTGGCGTGGTTATTCCTGTCCGAACGTATTCCGCCGGCGACGTTGGTTGTTATGACAGTAGCTTTCGCCGGAATTGGGTTGATGATGGCCGAAGGGCTTGGCGGCGGACAAGTGACCGGCGACCTGTACGCGGTCGTAGCCCTGTTCGTCTTCGGTGGCCTGGTCGTTACGCTCCGCGCCGGAAAGGCGGCAGATATGACGCCGGTCCTGGCGATGGGGGCGGGGTTTGCCGCACTGCTTGCGGCGATCATGGTGCCCGACTTCGAGATTAGCCTTCACGATCTGCTGATATGTCTGCTGATGGGGGGGGTGCAGACATTCCTCTCCTACGTGCTGATGAACTACGCTACGCGGCTGCTGCGCGCGGCGGAACTCACCATCATCGGTAGTATCGAATTTCCGATCGCGCCGTTGTGGGTGTGGATCGCTGTCGCTGAAGTGCCGAGCGAGGCGTCCTTAATTGGCGGCGTTCTTGTCTTCTGCGCGGTTTGCGGCCAGGCATTGTGGACGTCGCGGCGGCCGCAGCGGCTTAGCAAAGGCCTAACGCAAGCTGGCGCGCGGCCTGGTGAGTCGCCCTGATGCAAGCTACTGGCAAACCCCCGAAATCTTTACATCGCCGAGGATCACAAGGGATTTTCCGGGCGGTGGATAGGGGAGCCCGACAAGTTCGATACGCCGACCATCAGGGATTTCGACCAATATTAGATCGATACGCGACTCATCGATGCTGCCGAGTTCCTGGGCGTCCTGTTGGCCAAGTCCAATGGCGGCAATATGCGCGGTCCCAGCGGTCGCGCGTATTGTTTCCTCAATGATTGAGCAGTTGTTTTGCAGCAACCAAAAGGTCAAATCGCCGCGCAAACTAAGCGAGAACTTTCCCGCATCGAGCACATGTGCGTTTTCGACATTGCTGGCCATGGCCAGTGCTGGGCGACCTTCGCGGGCCGCCTTCAAGACCAATTTTTTCTCTTCATAATATTGCTCAGCCAAGGCGCGCGACTTCTCTTCATCATCGGTCTGAAGTTTAACGAACCGATAAATCGCTTCCAGTTTGATTGCCTCAAGATCGTGCCAGGGATTCTCGTCCGGCTTGTCGCTGGCGCAGGCGCCGAGCAGCATGCTCGCAATAAAATCGATGGCAACACCGGATCGGCTTGGCAGTATCCGCTTCGACAACACGGCTATCCCCCTCGTCAGCGGCCTGGACTCGCGATCTTAGCAATAGGCTTTTGCGGTTGCCATGGCTGACCGGGAAAACACCGTGGGTGCTAAGCCGCGTCGCAACGTAAAGCAGATGGCGGCGATTTTCGGCGCATTGGGGTCGGCCTACTTCCTCAGTGAGTTTTTTCGCATCAGCCATGCCGTTATCGGCCCTGATTTAATGGCCGAGCTTGACTTCACGGTCAGCGGATTGAGCCTGCTCACATCGGTTTTCTTCTTTGCATTCGCGGCCCAGCAGCTGCCGAATGGGTTGCTTTTCGATCGCTTCGGCGCGCGCCGGACGATTCCCTGCATGATGATGCTTGGCGTTGCGGGGGGATTTCTATTCGCGGTCGCTGATTCGGTCGTGATGCTGAGCGTCGCGCGGGCACTGATGGGTGTCGGCTGGGCGGTGGTATTCATGGGCGGACTCATCACATTTGCGCGCTGGGTGCCGACCGAACGTTACGCCCTGGCGGTGGCCGCGCTGATCTTTGTCGGCACCTTGGGCAATCTCACGGCAACCGGCCCGTGGGCTGCGTTCGTCGATTGGATCGGCTGGCGCAACGCGATGGCGATTATGTCCGGCATCGCGTGCCTGTCGGCGGCGCTGGTATTTGCCGTGGTGCGCGATGCACCCGCCGGCCACGCCTACCACCAGCGCTCGCCCGAATCAGTGTGGGTAATGCTGCGTGGGCTCAAAGCGGTCGTAGGAATTAAGCCTTGGCGTTACGTGTTTTGGATGAATTTCCACGCCTATGCGGTTGTCATAACCGTGCTCGCGCTGCTTGGGCCGACTTACCTAACCGATATCCACGGCCTTGATCTGGCCGCGCGCGGCCAAACCCTCCTGATCATGACGATTGCGATGGGAGCCGGCAGTATATGTATGGGGCCGCTCGATCGATTGCTCGATACGCGTAAGCAGATCGTCAGCGTCGGCGCATTCGGAACGGTCATGATCTACGCTGTGCTTGCGCTCGTCCCTGGTCTCGAGCTATGGCAGGCAACGAGTCTATTTGCGTTGCTCGGGTTCGTCGGCGCCAGCGGCATGATCAACCTCGCGCATGCCCGCGCCATCCTGCCCGATTCTTTGGTCGGCCGCGGCATGGTGACGATGGCCTTGGCTGCTTTCGCTGGTTCGGCGATCGCGCAGATGATCGGCGGCTTCATCGTCGATGCGTTTCCACAGATCGAAGGGAAGTCACCGGAAATTGCCTATCGCGCGGCATTTGGCTTCCTCGGGCTGGCGATGTTCGCGGCGGCGCTTTATCACCGCCGCGTCGAAGACGCGAAACCAAGCGCGGATCGCGCTGCGGCCTGAGCATCCTGGCTTTGGCTGGTTTCTTTGGGATCGTTCGACCATTGCGCACGGCAGTCGTGTTAGAGATAACGGCAGGTTGCCCGCGCGACCATACTTTGTCGCGATAGGGGGGGAGGATCTCACGTGAAAATGCGGCCGGGTGACTGGCGTACGCCGGAAATGCTGGTGATGCTTTCGGCAGCAATTCCGTCTGCCGCGTTGGCGACGTGGATGGCCTTGCTCAACAATTTTGCCGTTGAGCAAGCCGGCTTTACCGGCATTGAGATCGGCATCGTCCAATCATTGCGCGAAGTCCCCGGTTTCCTTGGGTTCGCGGCAATCTTCCTGCTCGTGTTCGTGCGCGAGCAGCGCTTTCTCTACATCACCATGATTGTGCTCGGACTCGGCATCGCGTTCACCGGCTACTTCCCGAACGCAATCGGGCTGTATGTGCTGACCGTTCTGATGTCGTTCGGTTATCACTATCACTCGGTCGTCCACACCTCATTGACCCTGCAGTGGATAGAGCCTGCGCGAACGGCGGTCGTCATGGGGCGGGCGCTGGCCGCGGGCTCGGCCGCCTCGATCGTTACCTTCGCGCTGGTGTGGTTTGCCTTCGACATCGCCGGGCTGAACTTCGAATGGGTCTATGCGCTTGGCGGTGGGGTAACGGTGGTTCTCACGATCGTCCTGTGGCTGGTGTTCCCGCGCTATCCGCCACGCACCGAGCAGCGCCTACAACTCGTGCTGCGGTCACGCTACTGGTTGTTCTATGCGCTGCAATTTATGAGTGGGGCTCGACGACAAATCTTTGTCGTCTTTGCGGCATTTCTCATGGTCGAGAGGTTTGGTTTCTCGGTCGGCGGTGTCGCGATCCTATTCTTGGTAACGTCTACGCTGAATGTGCTCGTCGCACCGAGAATTGGACGTTTCATCAGCATCGTCGGCGAGCGTCGAGCCCTGAATATCGAATATGTGGGCCTGGTCGTTATTTTCGTGGCCTACGCGTTTGTCGAGCACGCCTGGGTGGCGACCGGCCTTTACCTGATTGATCACCTGTTCTTTGCGCTGGCTATCGCCATGAGCACCTACTTTCAGAAGATTGCCGATCCCAAGGAGATAGCCGCTACCAGCGGGGTCACCGAAACCGTTAACCACATCGCCGCCGTGGTCGTGCCGGCGACATTTGGTGTGTTGTGGGTGACCACGTCGTCGCAAGTGGTATTTTTAGCCGGTGCTGCCATGGCGGGCGTGTCGCTGATATTGTCGCTCAATGTTCCCAAGGCGCCGGCTCCCGGTAATGAATTCGAATGGCGCAGGGCTGTTGCCGCGACACCGGCCGAATAAGATGAAAAGACGAGGAGGATCCGATGCGTATTAAATTTTTCGATGTGAACGGTGTTCGCACCCGCGTGATCTACGAAGGCGATCCCAAGAACTATCCGATCCTTCTGATTCATGGTTTCGGCGCCTGTGCCGAACACTGGATCAAGAATGTCGATGCCCTGGCGGAAAACTATTACGTCGTCGCGCCAGATCTCGCCGGCCATGGCTTCACCGATCCGGTCGGCTATGGCGGCAAGCCACCCTACCCAACCACCGTCAAACACCTGCTCGATCTTGCCGACAAATTGGGTTTCGAAAAGTTCGCGCCCTGTGGGTCATCGTATGGCGCCTTGATCGCCGCCCTGATCTATTTCGAACGGCCCGAACAGGTGAACAAGCTGATCATCAACGGATCGGGATCGTGCTTCAATACCGAAGAGGAACTTGAGGCGGGCCTCAAAGGCGCTTACAGCAACGCCATGAAGGCAATGAAGGATCCGACCTATGAATCGTGCACCGTGCGCATGAACAACACGGTTTTTGATCCCTCCTGCATTGCCGGCGATATCATCATTTCACAACTCACCACCTATGCTTTCGACCACATGATCCCGTGCTACGAGGAAGCGATGAAAGGCATGATGGACATCCCAGCGTCGCGCCCCCATCGCATCCGCGAACGTCTCGACCAGCTCGACGTCGATACATTGGTATGTTGGGGACGCGAGGATCCGCGCGGTGTTTATGCCAGTGCGGTCAAAGCCGTTGAGCAAATACCACGTGCGCGCCTCGAAACTTTCGAAAAATGCGGCCATTTCTCGTTCTTGGAGTATCCCGAACGCTGGAATGAAGCCGTGACTGCGTTTTTGAAATCGTAGGTCGGCCATGAGCCTCGCGCATTTTTTCACCTATCGCGGGCCGGCCGCGGTGGCTTCCGAGTTGGCGTCCTGGTTTCGCGACGGGCCCGCGGCGGGCTTGGCGCAAACGCCGGGAGTTGACTATCTCGACATCTACAGCCCGTCAGGCGTCGACCACACCGATCCCTATGTCGACGATCGCGATGCGCCGATCCTGATAGCGCAGACCGGTCATCAAGACATCGCCGCGCTGCAGGCAATGCTGTCGTCGTCGGCGCTTGGTGCGGCCGCCGATCTCGGCAGCGCATCGGTTGGTGATCTCAGGCTCACCCACGATGCGATGACACAGGAGTTTTTTGCGGTCGGCGACGATGATCAGCCGCGACCAATGACTGCACCATTATCGTTCGTGGTGCGCTATCACGGCCCCTGCGAAGACCCCGCCGTGTTCACGGAGCATTATCGTGCCGGCCACGCAACCGCGCTGGAGCGGTTGCCGGGGATTCGCAATGTGCTGGTTTATGCGCGGATCGATTGGCACGATCCGACAGCGATCGAGCGCGCTAACTATTTGCTCGGCAACGAGGTGGTGTTCGATTCGATCGAGGGGCTCAACGCGGCGCTCAACTCGCCCATGCGCCACGAGTTGCGTAAGCATTACGATACGTTTCCGGGATGGACTGGTCACAATACGCACCACGCGATGGATCGCCAGAGACTGGCGCCAACCGATTAGAGGAGGCAGCAAATGCGCATCAATTTCGTTGAGGTCGACGGTATCACCACCAGATATTTGCATGAGGGCGACCCCAGCAACTACCCGCTCATGATGATCCATGGTTTCGGCGGCAGCGCCGACCTGTTCCTGCACAATATCGATGTGCTGGCCGACGAGTTCTACTGCATCGCCCCGGACATGGTCGCCCACGGCTTTACCGGCCCCACCGACTTCGAGGGCAAACCGCCGCATCCCAAGCATGTCGGCCACCTGCTCAAACTCGCAGACGTTCTCGGCCTCGGCAATTTCTCTGCATGTGGGTCATCCTACGGCGCCCTAATCGCGGCATTAATGTATTTCGAGCGGCCCGAGCAGGTGAACAAACTGATCATCAATGGCTCGGGCTCGTGTTTCAATTCCGAAGAGGAATTGGCGTCGGCGCTACAGGGTGCGAAGAAAAATGCGCTCACGGCGATGCGCGGTGCGACTTACGACTCGTGCCGTAAGCGCACGGGCAACATCGTTTACGATGCCTCGATCGTGCCTGAGGCGATCCTGCTACCGCAACTCACGTCGTATGCCTTTCCGCATATGATCCCCAAATACGAAGAAGCGATGGACGGAATGATGGATATTCCTGCGTCGCGTCCCTATCGCATCCTCGAACGGCTTGACAAGCTCGACGTCGATACGTTGGTGGCATGGGGTCGTGAGGACCCGCGCGGGATCTACGCGAACGCGGTCGAGGCCGCCAAGCAGATGCCGCGTGCGACGCTGGAAACGTTCGAGAAGTGCGGTCATCTGCCGTTCCTGGAGCATCCCGAGCAGTGGAACAACGCGGTGCGTGCATTTTTGAAGGCGTGAGCGGTCAGGCCCCGAACAGCCCGATCACCAGGCCCATAATTAGCAACACGCCGAGCCAATGGCCGCCATCGATGGCGGTCAATGACCACGGTGATGCCTGAAAGCGGTGAGTGACGATCATTGTCGTCAGGACAAAGCCGACCCAAAGGAAGGCGGCTGAAATCAGCGTTCTCACAACCGTCACCTCGCCGAGGTGGCCAACCACCCCGGCGAGCATCCAGGCCATCACCACCTGAGCTACAAATGCGATGATCATCGGCGCGGGTTTCGGTTGGAACGCCTCGATGCCGACGATGGCGCGCCACGGCTTGCCGAACAACACGCCATACCACAACGACCCGAACGCCAATCCTGCGATCGCCGCAACGAGTACGGCGAGATAGTTAAGACCGTGGAATTCCATATCCTTCTCCTCGAAGCGGGCCGGCCCGACTGTTGGGCGCTAGTCGATTGCAAACGCCAGCAACGGAAGTTGCCGGTCCCGGATACTTGCAGAGGGTGCGGTTCCGACGCGTATCGCGCCCATCCTGAGGTAGAAGCCCTCGGCATCGGGGTCGGCCTCAATCGTGATACTGGCGGCGCATGCGTGTCTCGCTTGCGCGACCAGGTGTCGCCACAATTCCCGGCCAACGCCGCGGCCAATCGCCGGCGGGTCGACGAAGAGCAGGGCGAC
>CAUZWH010000085.1:0-9762 GCA_963583675.1 Alphaproteobacteria bacterium | reverse complement strand
AATACGTTATGCAGGACGGCGACGTCGTGCATTTCCTGTTCAACGTATAACGGTGAATTTGGTCGTCTAAGGCGCCGCGGGTCGCGGCTTTGTGACCGTTTGTCCAATCAGCTTGACACGCCAGGTGAGATCGACAATTTGCCGGTCAGGTGCGCAGGGGTGCCTCGCCCGCGGGCGCGATCCGGCGCCGCCATTGTTTGGCGGTCGTAGCGCGTGAACTCGGATTTCGCGGTTGGCCGCATGCCGTACAAGTTCTCAGCGGTACCGGTACGACCGACGCCGGCACTTTGCTTTATCCCCGCCGCTGCGGGGCGCACATCAATATCTGGTGCGCGTCTTACGACCAAGCCAAGCGGATCCGTGCGCGCCATGGTGGCTTCCTGCTCGGGTACAAACATCAGTATCTGGTGGTCGATGACGATTATATGACGACGCTGGGCGTCGATCCAGACGATCCTGATCTCGATATGATCGGTCGCGACTGGGTTGGGCCGAGCGATGCGGTGGCTCGTGCGCGACTGTATGGCCGCGTCATCGATGCATCGATCGGGCTGTAGCGGATGAGGATCAGTCGTCAGTGATGTCGCTGTCTCGGAAACCTTGTAGATATAGGGCCGTGCGCAGGTCGGTGTGGTTGATACACACATCGGCGCACTCGGCCAGGATCGGCTTGGCGCGATAGGCGATGCCGATGCCGGCGCTATCGAGCAAGTCGATGTCGTTGGCGCCGTCGCCGATGCCCATTGTTGCGGGTAATTCGATGCCATGCTCGTTCGCTGTGCGCTCGATAATCTCACGCTTTGTTGGGCCGGTAATAATCGGTTCCTCGACAAAACCGGTCAGGGTACCGTCGACGATCTCTAACTGGTTCGCGTGCTGGAACTGGAACCCGAGGTCGGTGGCGACCCGCTCGGCGAAATAGCTGAACCCACCCGACACGAGAGCCGTCACCGCGCCAAACTTGTTCATGGTCGCAACCAGCTCGCGGGCACCCGTATTCAGGGCGACGCGCTCGGCGTAAACCCTGTCGAGCTCGGATTCATTGAGGCCGGTAAATAGCTTGGTACGCGCTCTGAGCGAATCGGCATAGTCGAGCTCGCCCGCCATCGCCGCTTCGGTGATGGCCGCGACCTCCTCGCGCTTGCCCAATGCGGAGGCCAACTCATCGATCGTTTCAACGGCGATGATCGTCGAATCCATGTCCGACACCAGCAACTGTCGGCGTCGCCCGGCGACGGGTTGCGCGTGGAGGTCGATCGGCAGGTCACCGATCTCATCACGGGCGATGGCCAGCGCGCGCGCCGGTGATTGCCCATCGAACACAATGTCGACCGCACGCCGCGGGGCCAGCCAATCCATCGGCTCGGTCATCGCGCCTGCCTGTCCCATGGCGGCACCGACTTTATCGGCAACCGCCGGACTGAGGCCGCCGTCCGCCGGGTTGCCTATCAACGTCAGTACATATTTCATGGGGCGATGGGTACGCGGTTGGAGAACCAATGAGCCAGGCCCGCGTTCGATAATCGCGATTTCACAGCCATGGATACATCTGCAATCCTGATAGCGGGGCCGACGGCGAGTGGCAAGTCTGCGCTGGCATTGCATCTGGCCGAAGCGTGCTCGGCGCGCGGCGGCGCAGCGATTGTCAACGCTGACAGCCAGCAGGTCTACGCCGAGATTCGCATCCTGACTGCGCGCCCAACGGCAGCCGACGAAGCCCGCGTGCCCCATCATCTTTACGGCCATCAGTCGGTGGCGACAGCCTATTCGGTGGCGTCGTGGCGTCGTGAGGCGCTGGCAGCGATTGCCGCGGTGGAACGTACCGGCCGAACGCCGATCGTGGTGGGCGGCACTGGGCTCTATTTCAGGGTCTTGCTCGAAGGAATTGCCGAAATCCCAGACGTGGCCGATGAAATCCGCGCGCTGGTTCGGAAGCGCCTCGATCTAGAAGGCCCTGACGCGCTCCACGACGAACTCGCGCATCGGGATCCCGAAACCGCGGCGCGGCTCGATCACAGTGATGGCCAGCGCATTGCCCGCGCGCTCGAGGTGCTTGAGGCGACGGGGTTGTCGCTGTCGGTCTGGCAGCGCAAAGCCACGACGGGCGATCGACTGAAGCCCGCCGCCAAGTTCGTGTTATGGCCGGATCGTCTAGACCTTAACCAGCGGATAGGACGCCGGTTTGTTGACATGATCGAGAGCGGAGCCATTGAGGAAGCGGCAACGCTGCGAGCCCGCGGCCTAGATTCCGCCCTGCCGGTTATGAAGGCGCTGGGGATTCCCGATTTGATTGCCCATCTCGATGGTGAACTATCTCTTGACGACGCAGTCGAACGGGCGCAAACCGCCAGCCGGCGTTTCGCAAAACGGCAAATGACTTGGTTTCGCAACCAGATGGCCGATTGGAGCCGGATCGACGGAACGCAACAATTGGAAAGTATTGCTGATGAAATCTTTCCATTTATTCGTTGACCAAGACCGAGTAGCACACTAGTTTGGCGCGGTTTTCCTAGGACTCCTGCGCGGTAGGAATTGCTCGGGGACGATCGTGGGACGCAGTCCACCCGGATGCGCTCATGAGCGGGGCTCCGCGAGGCAGGCTTTTCGTGCGTCGTTGAGTTCGTTGGGAGACGACTAGCATTAAGACGCGTTCAAGCGCGCTTGATGGGTAAACACGTACAAACTGCGTGACGCAGGAGCAGGTGAGATGGCTGAAAGCCAGACAGAAGACAGCGACCGAGGCTTGACCCAAGATACGGTTCTGGGCTCGGACCAGGACTCGGCTGAACACCAGGAAATGAGCGGCGCGGAGATTTTAATCCGGGCACTTATTAACGAGGGTGTTGACGTAATCTTCGGATATCCCGGCGGTGCCGTCCTCCCCATCTACGATGTAATTTTCAAGCAGAAGGAATTGCGCCACATTTTGGTGCGCCATGAGCCCGGCGCGATTCATGCCGCCGAAGGCTATGCGCGTTCCACGGGCAAGGTGGGCGTCCTGCTCGTGACATCGGGCCCCGGCGCCACCAACACCGTGACCGGCCTCGCCGATGCGCTGATGGATTCGATTCCGATTGTGTGTTTGACCGGACAGGTCGCCACCCATCTGATCGGCAACGATGCCTTCCAGGAAGCCGACACCGTTGGCATTACCCGGCCATGCACCAAGCACAACTATCTGGTGCGCGACGCCAATGATGTTGGGCGGGTGATCCACGAAGCATTTTATGTCGCGCGCTCGGGTCGCCCTGGTCCGGTCGTGGTCGATCTTCCAAAAGATGTGCAGTTTTCTCCCGGCGCTTACGCGCCCCCCAAGGAAACGACACACCGCACTTACCGGCCGCGAGTCACTGGCGATTCGGCTAAGATCGAAGCTGCGGTGGAGATGATTGCCAATGCCAAACAGCCGGTTTTCTATACCGGCGGGGGCGTCATCAATTCGGGCGCTCAGGCGTCGAAACTACTCGCCGAATTGGTGCAAACGACAGGATATCCGATCACGAACACGTTGATGGGCCTTGGCGCTTATCCGGCATCCGACCCACAGTTCCTCGGCATGCTTGGGATGCACGGCACCTATGAAGCCAACCTAGCGATGGCCAATTGCGACGTGATGGTCGCCATCGGTGCGCGCTTCGACGATCGCATTACCGGTCGCCTTGATGCCTTCTCGCAGGGCTCTAAGAAAATCCATATCGATATCGATCCCTCATCGATCAATAAGAACGTGCCGGTCGATATCGGGATCGTTGGTGATGTAAAGAACGTGCTCACCGATATGTTGCGGATTTGGAAAAAGAAAAAATCAAAGCCCAATCAGGCCGCTCTCAAACGTTGGTGGACGCAGATTGACACGTGGCGCAAGAAAGATTGCCTGCGCTATCGCGTCAATGACGAACTCACCAAGCCGCAATATGCGATTGAGCGGCTCTATGAACATATTCGCGATCGCGATGCCTATATCACGACCGAAGTTGGTCAGCATCAGATGTGGGCGGCACAATATTTGAAGTTTGAGGAGCCCAAGCGCTGGATGACCTCGGGCGGGCTTGGCACGATGGGTTATGGCCTGCCCGCTGCGATTGGTGCCCAGATTGCGCATCCGGAATCGTTGGTAATCGATGTTGCCGGTGAAGCGTCGATTCTTATGAATATCCAGGAACTATCGACCATCATCCAGCACCGGTTGCCGGTAAAGGTGTTCATCATTAATAACCACTACATGGGCATGGTGCGGCAGTGGCAGGAGTTGCTGCATGGCGGGCGCTATGCCGAGAGTTACACCGATGCGCTGCCGGATTTCGTCAAACTTGCGGAATCGTTTGGTGCGGTCGGGCTGCGGGCACTGAAGCCCAGCGATGTCGACGGTGTTATTGAGGAGATGATCGACACGCCGCAGGCGGTGATCGCTGATATTGTCGTCGACCCGGACGAGAACTGCTTCCCGATGATCCCCTCGGGTGCGGCGCATTACGACATGCTGCTCGGACTGGAAGACCAGGGAGAAGTATCCGATGCGGGCAAGATGCTCGTTTAGCGTTAGCACCCCCGGCTATTCCGTTACCAAACGCGCACCCAAGGATCGATCGTGGACCAACCAGTAGACCGAACACACACGCTTTCGATCCTGGTCGATAACGAAGCCGGCGTTCTGGCGCGGGTGATCGGATTGTTTTCCGGTCGCGGCTACAACATTGAAAGCCTGACGGTGGCCGAGGTTGATTCCGAGGTGCGGCTATCGCGCATCACTGTCGTGACCACGGGCACGGAGATGGTGATCGAGCAGATCAAGAACCAGCTCGGCCGCCTGGTGCCGGTGCATGATGTGCGTGACTTGACGATCGAGGGTCAATCAGTTGAGCACGAACTGGCTTTGATCCGTGTCGAGGGACCGCGGGAGATGCGGGTCGAATCGCTACGGTTAGCCAATTTTCTCCATGCACGTCTGGTTGACAGCACGACCCATGCATTCGTTTTCGAGATGACCGGTTCGACCGAGGAGATCGACGCATTTGTCGAATTGATGCGACCGCTGGGTCTGGCCGAGGTATCGCGAACGGGCGTCGTCGCAATCGGCCGCCGGTCCGACACCAACGATGCCAAAACGTAGGACGAGAAACCGAAAATAGAACCAGTTGGATTGGCTCGATATCCTCGCGTGAGCGAGCAACGAGGCCAACCGCAAACATCAGGAGGGAAGGCCAGTGACAATGCGTGTCTATTACGATCGGGATGCCGACGTAAATCTCATCAAATCAAAGAAAGTCGCGATCTATGGGTATGGCAGCCAAGGACATGCCCACGCCCATAATCTGCACGAGAGTGGTGTTGGCGATGTGGCAATTTCGCTGCGGTCGGATTCGGCAAGCGTCGACAAGGCCAAGAATGCCGGTTTTCCGGTGATGGATGCCGATGCGGCCGCCAAGTGGGCCGACGTGCTGATGGTCCTGGTGCCCGATGAGTTGCAAGGTGCGCTGTATCACAATCATCTCAAAGCCAACATGAAGGAAGGCGCGGCGCTTGCTTTCGCGCACGGCCTCAATATCCACTTCAAGCTGATCGAGCCGCGGCCCGATCTTGACGTTTTCATGATTGCGCCGAAGGGGCCGGGTCACACGGTGCGCGCCGAATTCGAGCGCGGCGCGGGCGTGCCATGCCTGTTGGCAATCGAGCAGGACGTATCGGGCAACGCCCAGGATATTGCCCTGAGCTATGGCTCGGGGATTGGCGGCGGCCGCGCCGGCATCATTGAGACCACTTTCCGTGAGGAATGCGAGACTGATCTGTTCGGTGAGCAGACCGTGTTGTGCGGCGGCGTGACGGCATTGATCATCGCCGCTTACGAAACCCTGGTCGATGCCGGTTATGCACCGGAGATGGCTTACTTCGAGTGCTTGCACGAAATGAAGTTGATCGTCGATCTATTCTACGAGGGCGGCATTGCCAACATGCGCTATTCGATCTCCAACACCGCCGAGTATGGAGATTACACGCGCGGGCCGGTCATCATCGACGACTCGGTGCGCGAGCGCATGAAGGGGATTCTTGCGGATATTCAATCGGGCCGGTTTACCCGCGAATGGGTGCTCGAGAACCACGCCAGTCAGGCGAGCTTCAAAGCGATGCGTAACCGCGCCGCCGAACATCCGATTGAAGAGGTTGGTGCGCGTCTGCGCGCGATGATGCCATGGCTCGGCCAAAATAGCCTTGTCGACCGTGCGAAGAACTAACGCACCGACCCAAAAGTAAATAGCGCCGGAGGCAACCACACGCCGCCGGCGATAATCGGCAATTTACATACAAAAAACGAGGCGGCCCTGCAGGCCGCCTCGTTTGCGTTGAACCGGGCGTTTGGATCGGACCAGGACGAAGGTTAACCTTCGCATGGCCGGTGATACGCGGGCGGCTCGGACATTTGGCCCGGTGTAAGGGTATGAACCCGGTACTTCTGCTCGACTACCCCATTTGATCAAGGAATCTCCCGCATAGGAAGAGGTACCGCCAACTTTTACAATCATTGGCTGGGCCTGTCAGGCTGCAACCGTATCCGGCGTTGCCGGTAATTCATCAGTGGCCGACAGGTTTCAGGCGAGAAAAATGGGGAATAGCTGTGAAGAGTCTTCGCGATCGGCACGAGAAAATTGATATCCTGCTGGTCGAGGACAATACCGATGAGGCTTATCTGATCGGCGCTTGCTTCGATGAAGCGAAGTTCAAGCACGTCCTCCATACGATTGCCGATGGTGCCGACGCGCTCGACTTTCTCTACAAGCGTGATGCTCATGAGAATGCGCCGCGGCCCAATCTCATCATTCTTGACTTGAGCCTACCCAAAATGGATGGGCGCGACGTATTGGCACAGATAAAGGAAAACGAGGATTACCGGCGTATACCAGTGGTGGTCCTGTCGGGCTCACGCGATGAGAAACTCAAGCGCGAATGTCTCGACCTGCACGCAAATTGTTATCTTTCCAAACCCCACATGGCAGGAGATTTCTTGAAAACCGTGCGTCAGATCCGCGACTTCTGGTTTTCCTATAACGGACCGGAGCTCATTGCTTAACCCTCGCGTGCTGGGGTCAAGGCGCTGCCCATTCGCGGGCGGCCCATACATTGTAATGGTGGGATAAGTCCGCAAACCAGCCGAATCGGCTATCGGTGGGTGCGTTGCTGAGACCGCCGTAGACTTGATCTTGCCGACGGTCCATCTTGTGGCGCAATAGTAGCCGGACCCTAATTCGTAGAGAACGCCATGTTGGATCACCTGATCGCGAGTAACCGCGCTTGGGCCGAGCGAATGATCGCCGCCGACCCGAATTTTTTCAAACGACTCGAGCGCCAACAGACGCCAAGCTATTTGTGGATCGGTTGCTCCGACAGCCGAGTACCAGCCAATCAGATTGTCGGCCTCGATCCGGGCGAACTCTTTGTACACCGAAACGTCGCCAATCTCGCGCCGCCACAGGATGCGAACTACCTGTCGGTGTTGCAGTTTGCGGTCGACATCATGAAGGTGAGCCACGTTATGGTGGTCGGGCACTATGGATGTAGCGGGGTGGCCGCAGCGGTGGATGGCAATCGCCGTGGCCTTGTCGACCACTGGCTACACCCGATTCGCGAGGTCTTCCATGAGCACCGCACCGAGCTCGGGGCCATCCCGGATCAGGGCGCCCGCCTCGACCGTTTGTGCGAACTTAACGTTATCCGGCAGATCAAAAACGTCGCGTCGGATGTTTTCGTGCACGATGCGTGGGCGCGCGGCCAAAGCCTCAGCGTTCACGGCTGGGTCTACTCTTTGTCTAATGGATTGGTGAACGACCTGCACGCGACGATCAGCGGGCTCGAAGAGGCCGCTGTGCTGACTTCTGATCACACGGTCTAGACCCTCGGTCGTATGGCTCGTTTGCCCAGCTAAGGAAAAAAACGGGGAGCCGTGTTACCGGTTCCCCGATGCCCATTAAGCGTTCTCTTCGATTGTCAGGAGAAGAGGGCAGGTAGTCGCAATACCGTGACTCTGATGTTTGCGAAAAGGCGGCACAAGATGGGTAAACCCGCAAAATTGAGCGGAAGATTCCGGTAGGGTCTAAGGCGTGCTGGGACTGGCTTGCGTTGTTGACCCATGACTTGGCCAATGCGCTGTTTCGACTACGTCACGGTTAAGCTGTAGGGAACGAACGGACACCTATGTTTCCCCTATCACGAGTCCTGCAACGGGCATGCGCGTTGTACGCGGACCATACGGCGGTGGTCGATGGCGATGAGCGGCTGTCGTACGCCACTCTTGCCGCAAGAGCGTCGCAACTGGCATCCGCACTGCTCGGCCTGGGCCTTGAGCGCGGCGACCGGGTGGCGATCCTTGATTACAACTCCGCGCGTTTTCTCGAGCTTCACTTCGCCTGCGCTCAAGCGGGCCTGGTTCTCGTGCCGCTCAACTACCGTCTTACCGGTTCCGATATCGCTTATATGCTGGGCGACGCGGGGGTGCGGGTGGTGTTCGTAGGCTCGGCATTTCTTGGCCTGGTTGAGGCGGCTCGCGATGCCGGGGCGCAGCCCGAGCATGTTTTCGTGCTGGCACAAGCAGCGGATTCCGGCGTGCCCGCCTATCAGGAGCTTCTAACCACGGCAAACCAGCGCAGCGACTTTGCCGTGGTCGCGCCCGATGACGTCGCGCTGATCTACTACACCAGCGGGAGCACCGGCGTACCCAAGGGCGTGAGTATCAGCAGCGCCAACAGCTATTTCGGGGCGCTCGACGGTCTCCTGGCGTTGCGTCTGGGCGGTAATGATGTGTGGATGCATACCGCGCCGTTGTTCCACATGGCATCGGGCATGTTCGTATGGGCACTGCCGATGGTCGGCGGCTGCCAAGTGGCAAGCGCGTTCGAGCCGGCGACAACGCTTGCGACGATGGAGACCGAACGCGTGACCGCGACGGCGGCGCCGATGACGATTTTCTCGATGTTGGCCGAGCAGCAAAGCCCAAAACAACGAAACCTTTCGGCGCTTCGGCATCTCGTCTATGGCGGTGCGACCACCCCCCAGCCGTTGGTGGAGCGCTGCCGTGATGCATTTGGCCCGGTTTTGGCACATGTCTACGCAATGACCGAGTGCACAGGGTTCGCAACGCTCCTCGGGGCCGAGGAGCACGTCGCCGATCGTAACGGGGGCGCATGGCACAACACGTCGGCCGGCAAGCCTGTCGAGCTGATAGATCTGCGTATTGTTGACGGTGATGGCGATGATGTTGCAACCGATGGCGTCGGCGAAATCATCGTTAGCGGACCCAAGATTACTCAGGGCTACTGGGGTCGGCCGACAGAAACCGCGGCTGCCATTCGCGATGGCTGGTTCTACAGTGGCGATCTGGGCCGCCGCGACGAAGACGGCTACGTGTACATCGTCGACCGTAAGAACGACATGATTAAGAGCGGCGGGGAGAGCATTTACCCAATCGAAATCGAAGCGGTCATCGCGGCTGATCCAAGCGTCATGGAAGTCGCGGTCATCGGTGTGCCGGACGATCGGTGGGGTGAAGCGGTGACGGCCATTGTCGTCCCGAGAGCCGGACTCAGCATCAACGTCAAAGCTCTGACCGCGCTGTGCCGCGAGCGGCTGGCTGGCTACAAGGTGCCTAAATCATTTGAGTTGCGCGATGAACCTCTTCCAAAAACCGGGCCGGGAAAGATCGCCAAACGCAAGCTGAGAGAGCCATACTGGGCGGGTCATAAGCGCAACGTTTGAGGCCAACCCATGCAGTTCCGT
>CAUZWH010000084.1:0-9785 GCA_963583675.1 Alphaproteobacteria bacterium | reverse complement strand
AGCCGAGCGTGATGACAAACATCAGATAGCCCTTGGGAATGGGGTAAACGCCCGGGGTCATGACGTTTCGGGCGACATGGCCCGACGCTGAAATCGCCGAATAGTAGGATCCGATCGCCAGGGTTACGGCAACGAGAAAAGAACCCCAGCAGTTCAGGCCGGCCTGCCAACGTGGGCTTAAGGCCTGGACGAGGAGATCGATGCGAATATGACCCTCAGATTGGCGCACCAGCCACGCCATGCCTAGGAACGGCGTGAAAAGAAGAAAATACTCACAGACTTCTATTACCCAGCCGATCGGCGCACCGAAGAAATAGCGTAGAAGGACGTCGGTCACGACGAACACCATCGACAATAGCACCATGATCCCGACGACAACGGCGAGGTGGCCGAGAAACCTATCGTAGGCGGCGACAATGACGGTCATCTGCTCGGCACGCGTGGTTGGGCGTTGTTTCTAATCGTGGAAAGCGGCCGCCCGCACATCTCGTTCGTGTGAGACGCGCGGGCGGCCCTTCCGATTTAGCCGGAACTATTCGGCGTACTTCTTCAGCGCCATGCCGTATTTCGGGCTTTTGCTTACGATTTCGGCCCAATGCGAATCCAGTGCGGCCGCGTGCCACTTGGCGACTTCGGCATCACTTAGATGGATGAACTCAAGGCCTTCTTTTTTGAGTGCCTTGTCTTCGTCCTGATTTTTTGCGGTCATGAACTTTTCGACCGCCGCCTCGATTGCCGGCGCAAGATCATCGATCACCTTACGGCTGTCGGCCGGCAAGCTGTTCCACGTCTTCATGTTGATCAGGATCGCGGTGTCGTTCGAATAGAACGGGATGTCGTAGACATACTTGGTGACTTCGTGGAATCCGTACTCGCGGATACCCAGGAAGGTCCAGCAGAAGCCATCGACAACGCCGCGTTCCATCGCGGTGTAGACTTCGCCGGCTTTCATCAGGATAGGCGTGCCATTGAGGCCCTTGACGAGCGGTACGTAGGTCGGCGAAACGCGCAATTTGATGCCCGTCAGGTCCGAACTGGTGATCTTCTTGTTGCCGTAGCAGCGGTAGCCATTGCCTTTGGTGCCACCTACCTGAGAATGGTAGTAGACGCCATGCTCGGCATGGATTTTGCGCATCAGGTCGGTATAGCCCTCGGTGCGCAATTCGCTGCCGAACTTGCTTACGCCGAGACCGGCCGCCGCTTCTGGAACCGCTGCCCGGTAGTAGGCGCCGGCAGTCATCAGCACGTCGACGACACCGTCACGTACGGCTTCAAACTGCTCGTACGGCGGCACGACTTCCGAGGTGCCAATTAGGCTGACAAGCACTTTGCCTTTAAGGGCTTTGTTGACCTGTTTCTGGAACTCAAGGAACCCACGGCTACCGACGAAATCGGCGGGCCAAGGGATCAGGCCTTTGAGGATAATTGGATCCGCTGCCTGAACCGACGCGGTTTGACCGAACAGGCCAATCGCACCGGCGACAACGGCCGCCATCACGAACTTAGAGATTTTAGCGAGCGACATATGGGACCTCCCCAAATTTGAACCAAAAGTTATGGATGTTGACGCTTCCGGCATCGTCGTGCGGAACGATTACCCGAAGCTCGAAAATGTACCACTGCGCGTTTACGCCACGCAAACGACACCGCACTGCCCTTGTTTCTGAATCCACCGTCATTTGTAAAGTGCGTCCTGTAGCCATGTGGTCGTTTCCGGCACCAGCAGGACAACTATTAACGCGACTAAGTCGCAGAGCAAGAATGGTAGGCCGGCGAGATAGATCGCCTTGATTTTGGTCCCCGCAGGCGCGACTCCTTTCATGACAAAAAGAAGCATGCCGAACGGCGGTGTGGTCAACGCCATCTCAAGATTGATCAGCATCAGCACGCCGAACCAGATCGGGTCATAACCAAGAAGTTTAACGATCGGAATATAGAGCGGTAGCGTGATCAACATGATCGCCACCTGCTCCATGAATGTCCCCAATATGAGGACCACCAACTGCATACAGATGATAAGCAGGAGCGGATGGATATCGAGTTCGCCGACTGCCGTGAGCAATCCCCGGGTGGCGCCCGAGAACGCCATAATCTGGCTGAACCCAATCGCGCCGATCAGAATCGCGAACATCATCACTGAGATGCGTACGGTGCCTGTGACCGATCGGATGATCACGTCGCGGCTGAGGCCGCCATAGGCACCGGCCACGATGAACGATCCCATGCAGCCCATTGCGGCTGCTTCGGTCGGCGTGGCGACACCGAGGACGATAACCCCGGTGACGAGAAAAATGATGACGCCGAGCGGCAGGAGGTATTTTACAATACCTATGAGACGCTCGCTCCACGGCACCCGTTCAATTTCATAGGCCGGCGTCAGCTCGGGCTGGAGCTTACAGCGGATCACGATATAGGCGACGTAGAGCACGGCCATGATCAGGCCGGGGATCAGCGCCGCAACTAGCAACCGCCCGATCGACAGCTTGCCAATCGCGGCCAGGATCACGGCGAGAGAACTTGGCGGCACGATCATGGCGAGGCCGCCACTGGCGATAATGGGCCCGATCGACATCGGCGTTTTGTAGCCGCGGCGCTCCATATCGGGCAGCAGCATGGTTCCGAGCAGCGCCGTATTGGCCATGGTTGAGCCGCTGAGGCTTGAGAATACGGTTCCAGAGGCAACTGTGAGGAGGGCAAGTCGACCGGGCAAACGGCCCATTAGCTTGTCCAGAACGTCGACTGCACGAAACGCGACGTTCGAGTGCCACAGGATCTCGCCCATGAGGATGAAGAGCGTGATTGGCAGCAGCGTGAAGCTGGTCACCGACGCGTACATACTCGCAGTGAAGGTGTTGAAGGCAGCGCCGCCGCCTTGCAGGAACAGCACACCGAGCATATTGATGATCACGAACGCGAAGGCGACCGGGATGCCCTTGCCGAGCAGGAACATGGCACCGCCGAAGATGACCAGCAGTGGGATCCACCACTCGATCATTGGACGTCACGTCCATTGGGCGTCACGTCGCGCGTTGCGGATCGCAATCCTGCGCTCATGAAAATTCTTTTCCTCCCCAGAACCGAAGCAGGCACCTTGTGGCGCTCTATAGTTTCGGCGGCAGATATTAGCAGGTCGGGAGCAATTGCCAACGCCCCAAGGGTGCGGGATCAGTGCGCCAGCTGATAACGATCCTTACCGTCGGCACCGGCGTTACGAACGACCAGGCCCTTGCCGCGCAAGTAGTTGAGATGGCTTAAGGTTTCACCAATCGCGAGGTAGAGATTCATGCTGTCGAGGGCGCGGTTGAACATCGCCGGCACCAATTCGAGCGCGGTTTGTGGTGTCGCGCAGGCCTCGCGCAGTACTGCTAAGCGATCCTTGTGGTGGGCGGTCAACGACGCCAAGCGCTTTTGTACGCCACGATAGGGCAATAGGTGCGATGGCAGGACCAGCGTTTCTTCGGGGATGTGGGCGAACGTGGCGAATGAGGTGAGGTAATCGTCGAGCGGGTCGCCCTCGGGTTCGCTGACATAGACGCCAATGTTGGGTGTGATCTTAGCCAACAAATGGTCGCCGCCGATGATAATCCCGAGTTCGGGACAATAGAGGCAGGCGTGTTCGGGTGAGTGACCGCTACCGACGATGACTTCCCAGCTGTGGTTGCCAATATCGATGACATCGCCATGCTGAATGCGACGATGGCTGTTAGGTAGCGGCGCCCAGGTTCTGGTGTCTACGATCCGCAGTTGGTCAAGCTTTTCTTCCTCAACCCCGGTGCGCCGATAAAACTCGATCGTCGGTTCCGAGGCGCCCGGTTCGTCCAGGCCCATCATGCGGCCGAACAGCCACTCGTCGCGCGACATCCATAAATTGATCCCAAGACGCTCGATCAACCAGCCCGCAAGACCAGAGTGATCGGGGTGGAAGTGCGTGACGATCAAACGTTTGATCGGCTTACCATCGAGCTGGTTGGCAAAAATCTCTTCCCACATACCGCGCACTTTGCTGGTGCTAAAGCCGGTATCGACCAGCGTCCAGCCATCGCCATCGGCGATCAGCCACAGGTTAATGTGGTCCAACGCATAGGGGAGCGGCATGCGGACCCAGCGCACGGTTTCGCTGATTGGGATGATCTGACCGTATCCCGGCGCCTCGGGGAACGGGTACTCAAGCTCGGGGTCCACCGATTACTCCTGTTGGGCCATCGGCCTTAAGACAGATGGGCTGGGAGGGGGGCGTAAGGCGCAGCGTTTTAGCGGTCGCTCAGAGTACGATCAACAAAATCGTTAATGACATGGTAGATGCCGAGTTCTAATTTTGATAGCGGCCCCGGCCGAAACCGCTGCGACTTCATGTTTTGCTGCAGCGAGGCCACCATCGAGCGATCTTCTTCTACCACCTCGATCAGATAGTCCTTGTAGACCTGGGTTTTCTCTTCAAACCCGGGTTGTTCGAAATGTTCCTTCGGGAATAGGGTGTAGTTGATGATCTGGCAGCGGTCGGGGCCGAGCGGCCACATTAAGAACGGATGAATGTTATCGGACCGCGCGATCAGCTGCATGTTCGGCGACAGGTGGCCAGAGCAAGCGAAGTTGTCGGGTTGGTCGTCAAGCCACGGTATTTTGCCGAACAGGCTTTTGCCGCCCGGCACCATCGGGTCGGAATTGTAGAACATGCTGGTGCCGCCGAGTTTGAACAAATGGAAGGGGTATTTGTCGGCGCTGCCGCGTTTGGCGCCGATCGTTTTCACGTGCAGCGTCGCGGAGTGGTAGACGTCGAGCAGATTCTCGACGAACAGTTTCCAATTACAGTCGAGCTCGACCACCAGTTTGATCGCGAGCCGGCAATCTTCCTGGCGTAGGAAACCAAACTCCTGCTCGAAGTGGGCCGCGAATTTCGCCAGGGGCGGCGCCGACTCGTCAAAGGTGATGAAGATCCAGCCAGCCCAAACATCGAGGCGCAACGGTGGCAGCCCACATTGCTCGGGATCGAATTCCTCCGATTCCTCCATGAACGAGGCCCCGGTAAGCCCGCCTTTCAGGTCGTAGGTCCAGCCGTGATAGGGACAGCTAAAGTGGGTCGTGTTGCCCTCGCCCTGGATCACCTCGACGCCTCGATGGGCGCAGGCGTTTGAGAATGCTTTCAGTTCGCCAGCGTCATCGCGCACGATGAGTGCTGGCTCGCCCATGATGCGGATTGCCATATAGTCGCCGGGGTTTTCGAGTTCCTCGACGCGGGCGACGCACAGCCAATCCTTCAAGAAAATGTTTTGCTTTTCGAGTTCATAGACCTCGGCCGAGCTATAGACGTAGCCGGGCACGTGGCGAGCCTGGTGGATTGGCGCCTTGATCTTGTCGAGCCCGCCGCCGAGCGATGATGGAGCGAGCTGGGTGTCCTCGTGAAGCGCCATCGTTGGTTCCTTGCGCAATTTATAGACAACGAGTCTAACGAAACGTCAGCATGCCCGCTACGTTGCCCGGGGTCTAAATGTCGAACTGGACAATGCCGGTTCCGGTCAACCACTCCTCGACGGGGGCGTAGGTGAGGATTTTTGCGGTGGCATCGCTCACCGCGCCGGCGACCACAAGCCAATTACGGATCTCCTGGGCGCCATTGCCGGCGGCTTCGCCAAGCGTACTGGTGCTCCAGGCGGCGATGAAATCGGCGGCGCGACCGGCGCAGATCTGTGCAAGACAGGTTTCGTCGAACGGTTCGTTAACCGGGCCGGTGTCTTCGAGGCTCAGCGGATGTTGGTCGCGTTCGGCAAGCCGGCTGCCGGCGGGGCGATTCATGAAGCTGCGGAAATCGTCGGACCCCACCCAGTGCGAAAGACCACCGGTGCCGAGCACCACCACACGGCCGGGCCCGGCATCGCCTATTGCATCGCCGAGCGCGGTGCCGACGCGATGGCTGCGCCCGAGTGAGGGGAGCGGGGGCACATTACAATTCTGGACAATCGGTACGATCGGCAACTGGGTGCCGGGAAGTGCCAACATCATCGGCGCCACGAACGAGTGATCGATCGACATGGCTTCCGAGAACGCGATATCGACGTCGCGATCGAGCAATCCTGTGAGGACCCCACGCGCCAACTCTTGGTGAAGCGCGTAGTCGCCAGCCGGCAATCCGGCATCGCCAATGCCGGTGGCGATTTCGCTCACGCCGATAGTGAACTGGGGAACGCCCTCGAAGCCATAGATACGGCCATGGTCCGTGCCCACGAGCACAATGGCATCGGGCGCCAAGGCCTCGATCGTCTCACCCATGGCGCGGAAGGTGGAATAGACGAGATCGCGAACCGATGGTGCAGCCTGCGCGGCGCGCGAGATCATCAGGCCGGAATGAGAGCACGCAAAGGCGCCAACGATGTCCATAATTGGCTCCTAAGGGTCGCGCCCAAAGAACGCCACCACGAGTTGGTTGAACTCGGCTGCGTGCTCGACCTGGGCCCAGTGGCCGCATTTGCTGAAGATGTGCATCTCAGCATTCTGGAAGGCGCGGGTCATTAACAGGCCGATGTCGAGAGCGCCGAAGCGGTCGTCCATTCCCCATACGACGAGCGTCGGCGCTTGGACCTTGGGAAACTCGGCGGTGAGATCCTGGCGCTCTGGCGGTGGCCCCGAATTCACCTCAATGGCTTGCGGATTGATGCTCGCCTCGTAGCGCTCGCGGACCATGTCGTCGGTTACGTTCGATGCGTCGTAAACCAGCGTGGTGGCGATGGCCTTCATCTTCTCAAACGACGGTCCGCCGGCGCCGCGGTAGTAGCCGCCGATCATTTTGATGCCCTCGAGCGGCATCGGGCAGAACAAGCTGTGGACCACCGGCGCGCTGCCGATTACGACCAACCGATTGACCCTATCCGGCGCATCGATCGCGAGTTTGATGGCAACCTGGCCGCCATAGGAATTGCCGATGAAATCGGCGCTCGCGACGCCCATCGTATCCATAAACTCGGCTAGCATTCCGGCGACGATCGTTAGCCGCGGTCCCTCGATAACGAATTTGTCCGATTTGCCGAACTGCGGCAGATCGACCAGGAGCACGCGGTGATTTTGGGCCAACGCCTCGATGTTGCTTGTGAAATTGCTCCAGCTGCTGGCGCCGGGACCGCCGCCGTGCAGGCAGATCATGGTTTTGGGCCCGCTGCCGACTTCGTTGTAGTGAAAACGAACATCGCCGGCGTTGGCATATTTGCTGGTCTCGGCTTCGGTAACTGACAGCGCCATCAGATCGTCGCTCCTTTGTCTTGTTTGTCTTAGATTGGGGGTGTCTGGTCGACCGCGTCCACCTCGCGGAACTCTTCCTGATCGGCGATTGTCTGACGCTCAAAAGTGGCGCTGCCGACATCTTCATCCTTGTTGATGTCCGCCGAACTGGCAATGGCCGGACGCGCGAGTTCGCAGAGCTTGCGCCAGCCGATTATCGAGGTGTCCGGCCGAAACAGCTTCTCGGGTGGCGTCTCCATCATCTCGACGACGCTTGCGTCTTGATTGTTGAAGGCCACATGGAACGTCCAATAGAGGTAGGACCAGTAGCGCAAGCGGAAGAAAACACCATTGAGGCCCTTGGTGTTCTTCAGCGCGAATTGCAGATAGCGGTGATGGCCCGGCACAGTTGGCACATACCACTCAAAATGAATCCATTCACCGAAATGGATGCGCAGCGCGCACGGCAATCTGATCGACGCGCGGGATAGAACTTTGGTCGATTTCCAGAAGCGTTTCTTCGGCCATTTGCCGAGTCCGGGGTAGTTGCTGACAAACTCATAGTCGGTAGTTTTTCGGGTGACCCATCCACCGTCTTCAGGAATCACTTCCGAATGCAGCCAGGCCGGCGGGTGGCGAAATGTCGCGAAGATCGAATCGCGATGCAGGAATTTTCCGTGACCCTCGTCGAACCCATTCTCGGCCGCGTGCCGCCAGTCGCCTGGGCGGATTGTGATGCGTCCTTCGAGCACCATCTCCTTACGCAGGAGCTCCTCGGGGATATCTGTCTCGACCGGCGGCGGTTCGCCCTCACCCCAATAAATCCAGATCAGGCCAGCGCGTTCTTCGATGGGGAAGGTGCGAACACCGACCTTGCCGCACAGCGGCGACTCCGGGCCGTCAGTGAGAGCGGCGACCAGCGAGCCGGATTTGAGATCGAAGGTCCAGCCGTGGTAGCGGCACGAAAAGGTGCCGGGGAACTCCTGGTGACCGATCGATAGCTTGATGCCGCGATGCGGGCAGCGATCCTGTAATGCGTAGGCGCGACCCTGGTCGCGAAAGAACATGATGCGCTCGCCGAACAGGGTTAAGCCGATCGGTCGCTTGCGCAGGGTTCGCGAGAACATCACCGGATACCAGTAGTTCTGGAAGCCGAGCTCGGCCGCGTCGTAACGGGGATAGCGCGTAATCCCAAGCCGCGTGCCGGTAACCTGCGTACTCTCGTTCATGTTAAGCCGACCTCGTCGCGCCTGCGGGTACAGGTGTCGATCGCAATATGAACCAGACACCGGGCGAGTTGCATCATTCCCTCTACTTCGACTGTCCCCATCGAGAAGGTATTGCCGAAGGGCAGAGGCGATTTGGCCGGTGGCATGCCGATGCGCGCAGTGGGAATCCCACGGCCACGTAATATGTTGGCATCGGTGGCGCCGCTGGTGTTGGTACGGTCGACGTGCTCGCGGCCCTCCACCTGTTGCCAGGCCTGCACCGCGGACTGCACGATCCAGTTGTCGGGCGCAGTGGTGGCGCCTGGAATCGCCAAGATCATCTCGACCTTGGCGTCGAGTTCGGGGTCGCCGTCGCAGATCTCGCGCACGGCGGCGCGGAGTTGGCGGTAGGCGTCGACCGGTTCGGTACGTGGGCTAACGCGTAAATCCATGTAGAGATCGCAATTGGCAGGGACGAATGACGGCTTGTGTTTCCATCCCCCTTCGATCGCGCCAATGCTGCCTTCCGGCGCGACCAGACCGGAGGTGTTGTTGGCGCGATATTCGGGCAGCCAACGTTCGATTCCTTCGATCAGCTTGGCGGCTTGGATGATCGGGTTGCGGTGGTCGAAGCGATTGCGGGTGCCAACGTAGTTCATGATTCCGGCGACACGAATACGAAACCAGCACAGGCCGACCTCCTCCCACGCCACCGCCCAGCCGCCCTTGGCGATCACCGCGAAATCGCCACGGAAACCCTGTTCGAGCATGAATGAGCAGCCATTACCTTGCCCGGCATTGTAGCGGTCTTGACCGGGCCGCCGATTAGTCGGCATGCCGCCGCTACCGAGGCCCACCATCAGATCGCCGCGCAAGGGGATGCCGGCTTGCCGGATTGCCTCAGCCGCGACGACGATGGCCGCGGCGTAACCCTTAGGGTTTTCAGCGCACAGTCCGATGACGAAATCGTCTTCGACGAACGGGTCGAGTTGCATGTCGGGGCGCAGTTCGGCACCAGCCCAAGGCGTGTCTTCCGCGGGATCGCCGGCAAGGTGGGCGTCGATCGGTGCATAGAGCAGCAGGTCCGGTCCGCTGCCGTCGCCGCAGTACCGAGCCGTGGCATTGCCCTGCGCAATATCAATCGGTTGATAAGCAGCATCGAGCCCGGCGTCGGTTAGCTGCGCGACGAGAAGCTCGGCCAGCTCACGTTCTTCGCCGGTGGGGCTCGGGATAGCGGTCATTTCGAACACCAATTGCCGCAAACGGTCGCGGTCGAGCCGCGCGCAAGCGGCGTCAACCCATCCGCGACGTTCCGAATCCAATTCGTTCATAGTCGAAGTATCTTAAGAAGCATTACGCGGCGTCGACGAC
>CAUZWH010000083.1:0-9851 GCA_963583675.1 Alphaproteobacteria bacterium | reverse complement strand
ACCCGCCAACTGGCGCGCACCGTCGCCCAATATCTTCGTGTAAGGCCAGGTGTCGTGCCAACCGTAGAGGACCGCATTGGCGATGCCCATCAATGCGGCCGCTGCGGATAGTCGGTAGCGATCCGCGACCAGCCGCTGGCGCCACGTCGAGCCAGCCTGTCGACCGCGCCACAATCGAACCAACTCCCAGATCACCCAAATCAGCAGACCGCTGTGATGACGCCGGTCCAACTGCCGCTCCGCGCGAGATAGGGGACCGCCAGCGTAGCGTCGGTGCCCCACTCTAGATATTGTGCGTGGATGCCCGCGCCGAGCGCGAACCCAACCAACGTCGCCAACATGGCGACGTTGCCGGCGCCGAGCCGGGTCAGGGTCGAGAACGCGCAGCCGCCATTGACGACCGCGCCGACGCCAAAGACCAGCCCGCCGACGATCGCCGACAGCGAGACCATCCAGGCCATTGCTTGTCCTCGAATTTCAGGAATCAGTGCGTGCATCACCAACGCGGCGGCCATGATCCACAATACGGTTTTGGCAAAGCTGGCGAACACGAAGGCGCGCCGCGTCGCGTAGATTTCCGCGACCGCCTTCACCGTACAGATGCTCGCGCGGTGTGCCGCAAAGCCGACGACGGCAGCGAGCAACAGTGATGACGCAAGAATGGCAGCCGCGCTAAGCATGGCTAACCCATACAACGCCACCATGAGTTCGCGCGCAAAAGAAAAGGGCGCGCCCTGGAGCATGCCCTCGGCGACGGGGACGGTGAAGGGATTGTCAGCCACCAGCCGAAAAATTGGAATTCGAGCCAATCTACCTCAAATGGGGTGCGAATTTTTCGAATAAACCCCGTTTTTCACCCAGGTGTGACGGCCATCACATTGAAATATAAGGATAAACCACTACATCTGACCCGGAGGTATCGAGCCATGTTAATTGCAGGGAGGTTCTACGTAGCTCGACGTTCTACGTTTTTATACCGGCTGGCCTTGTTTCTATTCCTGAGCTCCGCATTCGTATTTAGTGCCAATGCCGCGACGCTCGGTTACGGCGAGTTCGTCGGCGAATATCGGGGCAATCCGAGCCAATTGGGCAATGACGGCGTTGAGGACTTGCTGGTCGCGACGGGTGATCCGCGGTTTACCGATCTTGGCACCACGCGCCAACTCGACCCGGCCGGCAAATGGGACGGCGATAGCTCGGCGAGCAGCCGCAATTGGTTGTTCACCAATTATAGCGACGGTGGGATGACGTTTAGCCTGCCCAGTCCGAGGCTGTTTCCCAAAGCCTACAAAGACGGCGACCCCATCTTCGGTGTGTGGAGGTATGACGGATTCGAGCCCGGTGTGGGTCCCGGGATGGCCGCGACAGACCTGGTCCTGGCAGTGAAATACAGCAACCGCTTCAGCATGTTTTTCTTCCCCTAGGTCAATCCCGGAGATTTCGGATTCTTCTCCAGCGATCCGCGGCTAATCCCCGGCGTCAACGCCTGCGCGGGTGGCGTCAGCATCGATTGCATGACTATGAACATGGTCGGGTTAAAGAGAAACGGCAGCTACAAGAAGCTCGTCCCCTACGGTCTCTCAAACGTGACTGCTTACTGGCCCCCGGTTGATGCGTCGGCTGCGGTCCCCTTACCCCGGAGCGCCCTGTTTATGATCACCGCCATCTTTGCGTTGGGCGGCGTCGCCGGCATCCGCCGCATCGAAAACAAGAAGACCCGGACGACTTAGCAACCGATCTCAAAGCCACTCGCCGGCCCAAATTCTACGAGAATTCGGCGACTATCTCACCTACGCCTCCCGCTATCGATCTCGTGCGCCCAACGGCGTACGATCTCCCGCTAAGACGTGCGCGTACGCCCTAACGACGGGAGATCATTATGGAAATCGATCCGGCGGACCTCGATGGCGCCCAGTGTTATCAACTGCTCGTCGGCATCGTCGTGCCACGGCCGATCGCCTGGGTGACGACCCTGGATGCCGAGGGCCGGGTCAATGCGGCGCCATTCAGCTGCTTCACCTTTATCTCCAAGAACCCGCCCTTAATCGCCATCGTCGTCGGCCATCGCGAGGATGGGCTCAAGGACACCGCGAGCAATATTCACGCGGGTAGCGATTTCGTTCTCAATGCCGTGACCGAGGATGCCGCTGAACCGATGCACGAAACTTCGGCCGAGTATCCGTCCGGCGTGAGCGAAGTCGAAGCGCTCGGGCTCGCCCTCTTACCTAGCCAGATTGTCAAAGCACCGCGCATCGATATCTCGCCGATCCACCTCGAATGCCGTCTACACCAGATCCTCGAGTTTGGCGTCGAACGTGACGAGTTGATCGTCGGCGAGGTCGTGCATTTTCATATCGACGATAAGCTCTACGCCGACGGCCGGGTAGCGATCGACGCGTTTCATCCGCTGGCCCGGCTCGGCGGTCCCAACTACGCCAAGCTTGGCGAGCGCGTGACGATGGGATTCTCCTCCGGCTATGGCGGCCAGCCCAACAAACGACAGGCCTAGTCAGCCTTTGGATTTGGAATTGCGCGTTGGCTGATGACGACCTCTCGCCCGCAACCGTGGATCTGTTGATTACCGGTTGCGACGTCGTGTGCCTCGACGCCGCCGACACCGTGGTTTGTGACGCTGCGATCGCGATTAGCGGTAGCCGCATCGAGTGGATCGGCCCTTCCGCCGAAGCTGCCCGGCGCTTTGTTGCCAAGGAAACGCTCAACGGTAGCGGTAAGATCGCCATGCCCGGTCTGATCGACGGGCACGTGCACGCCACCCAGCAGCTGCTGCGCGGCCGCATCGCCACGCTCGCCCGGCAACGCCCGCTCAAAATCCCAATCTGGAAAAATTATCTGATTCCATTCGAGGCGCTGCTCGATCCCGAGGACGTCTACCTTAGCGGGCTGGTCTGCTACGCCAATATGCTCATGGTCGGCACCACCTGCTTCGCCGAAGCCGGCGGCCCCCATCCCGACGAGATGGGCCGGGCCGCGCTCGACGTCGGCCTGCGCGGGTTCATCTCGCTCAACACCGCCGATCAGGGCGGCGGCATTCCGCCGTCGATGATGATGACCACCGATCAGGCCCTGCGCGACAATGTCGACCTGGTCGAACGGTGGCAGGCGCAAGCGCAGGACCGCGTCCGCGCCTGGCTGTCTCTGCGCCAGATCATGGTGTGCACGCCGGATCTCATTCGCGAGATAGCCAAGGCGGCGCGCCAACTCGATACCAAGATCCATACCCATCTGTGCGAGGGCACTTATGAGATCGACTACGCCCTGGAACAGTTCGGCAAACGGCCGCCCGAATTCATGGCTGACATGGAAGCCTTCGACCGCCACGTCCACTGCGCCCATTCCGTGGTGCTGACCACCGAGGATATCGACCTCTACAGCGAGCACCGCCCGTCGGCCTGCCATTGCGCGTTCAACAATTATCACATCGGCTGGCCGCAGCTGCTGGTGATGTGGCGGCGCGGCATCGACATCGCGCTCGGCACCGATGGCGCCGCGTCGTGGGGGCCTATGGACATTTATCAGGTCGCCCACGCCGCCCGAATCGGCCAGCAACTTGTTGCCGGCACCCCGGCCCACCACCGCAATGTCACGACAGGCGAAGAACTCATCCGGGTCGCCACCAATGGCGGCGCCCGGGCGCTGGCGCTCGAGGCCGACATCGGCAGCCTGGAGGCCGGCAAGAAAGCCGATATCGTACTGGTCACCGCCGACGATATGGATCAGGTCCCGGTAGCCGACCCGCTATTCGCGGTCGCCAACACGGTGGTCGGCCGCGACGTCCAAACCGTGATCGTTGACGGCGAAATAGTGATGCATGACCGTCAACTTCTGCGCGTCGATGCCGACGAAATCCGATCTCAACTCGACGCGCGAATGCCGGTTCTGCTCGAGCGCTTCGAAAACGCGATTGGTTAGGAGAGGAACCCAACAATGGCAAACGCTGGGGAAACCGCCGGTTGTTTCGCGCCGCGCCGTATCGGCCACATTAATCTTTTCATTTCCGACTACGAGAACTCGTTGCGGTTCTACCGTGAGGTCGCCGGCCTATGTGACGGCTGGACGCGGCCGAAGATCGGCGGTGGCTTCCTCAACAACGGGTACACCCATCACGACGTCGGCTTCATTCCCTGGACATTTTCTGCGGCCGGCGCGGGCGTCGAAGGCCCGGGCCTCAACCACCTCGCTTTCGAGGTCGACACCGAGGCCGACCTCGTCGCCGGCTTTCGCCGTGCCCAGGCCGCGGGCAAGGACTTTCCACGCACGGTCGATCACTTGGTTGCACGCTCGATATACGGCCGCGATCCACATGGCTTCGGGATCGAGATCTATGCCGATAACCCGTTATCCTTCAAAGATCCCGAATTCGAAAAATTGCCGCGCGCAACCGAACCGTGGACCCCCGGCGAGCCGCCACCATCGACGGCACGCAACTACCCGCAAGACCCGCGGCCGCGGATCGACGAGAGCGCCGTCTTTCACACGCGCCACCTGAGCGGCGCCGTCATCGTCAGCGACGACTTCGACACGGCAGTCGATTATTACACTAGCGCTGTCGGCCTCTCAGTCGTCGGCGGCGGGCACGACCAGGCCTCCATTACGCTCGGTGGGTACGATGGCGGCCACGACCTCGCTTTATTTCGGGCCGATGCCGGGAACGGACTAGTACCCGGCTTTCACCACATGAGCTTTGCCGTGTTTGACGAAGCCGATCTGGCGGCGTCGATTGCCACCGAAAACGCTGGCGTCACGATTGAGCGTGAGATTGATCATCCCATGCGGCGCGGCGCTGTGGTCGCCGATCCCGATGGCTTCAAGGTGCTGTTCCACGTCGACCGCAATGCCGGCCCCGAAAGCCTCGGTGAGGTGGCTCCAAACGAGGCGATCTGGCTGGTCTGACCACGGTTGGATTTCTCCCCGCTTGGTCCGAAATACAGCTCGCGGAATCGCGGCCTACTCGTCGAGCGCTATCTTCTTGAAGAGTACGTCGCTGACCCTAGCCGGCCCGACCTCGGCATTGATTTTCTCGCGCAGTTGCGTTCTCAGACGATCCAAATTGCGCGACGTTGAGAAGTCCTCCACTCGAGTCCCACGCAAATACACCTGGATAGTATCGAGAACCCTGGGCAGCACCTTCTCAACCCGCTCCCGCATCCCTGGGTCCTCAAGTTCAAGCGCGATGTTGGCCTTGAGGTAGATTGTCCTTCTGCTGGCGGTATCGAGTTTTTCTTGGACTGGGGGAAGATCGAAGAAAGCGCCCTTCTCGGAATCGCTCTTGCTTGCGCCAAGCGCCACAGATGCGGTGCAAACAAACAAAGTCAGCACGGCGAAATAACCTAATCGACCCATATCGCTAGCCTAGTCCACCCTCGGCCCTTCGTTTCGCCGCCTCGTTTTGGCCACTTTTGCCGGGCAACATTAACGTCTATCGCGTGACTTTCGCGGGTTGCGTGATACTGCGATGAAACCTACCTCAGCCCTCGAGATTTCTCGGGGGCTGTTTTTGTATGAATCGTTCGGGCGTATCGTTTTTTGCTTCGGCCGGCGAGCAGTCGGATCTTGCGCTTACCCGGCTACCCTCAAACCGTTGTTGAACCTGGTGCCCCTGGCCTGACTCGAACAGGCACGCCCGTTAGGACAATAGATTTTGAATCTATCGCGTCTACCAATTCCGCCACAGGGGCGCCGAGGTCGGAAGTCGCACCATGTGTGCGACATCGGCGCATCATAATCGTGCGCTTCGGGCGGTCAACCATCTGCCCGACTCAAACCAAAATCGTTGATGTGGCCGGAATCGCGAGTGTGCGAGCGGTCACCGCTTGTTAAGGTTGGTGCTTCTGACTAAGCCATCAGTGCGGAGACAAATTAGATGAAGATCGCAATCGTCGGCGCCGGCGCGATGGGCTCGGTTTACGCCGCGCTGATGGGCGATGCGGGGTATGAGGTGTGGGCGATCGATTCCTGGGCCGACCACATTGCCGCCATTAAGGCGAACGGCCTGCGCGTCGAGGGTGCGAGCGGCGATCGCACGGTGCGGGTGAATGCGACCACCAATGCCGGCGATGTCGGTCCGTGCGACCTCGTCGTTATCGCCACCAAGGCCATGCACATCGAGGCCGCGGCGGCGAGCGCGCGCGCCTTGATCGGCGCCAACACAGCCCTGTTGACGATCCAGAACGGGCTTGGCAGCGCCGACCGCGTCGCCGATGCGCTGGCGGGCACGCCGGTGATGATCGGCGTGGCCGGCGGCTTTGGCGCGTCGATGAAAGGCCCCGGACACGCCCACCACAACGGCATGGAGCTGATCCGGCTGGGCAATCGCGCCGGCGCGATCACACCGGCGCTGACGGAAGTTGCCGAGGTCTGGGCGCAGGCCGGCTTCAAGGTCCGCACCTTCGACGACATCGCCCAACTGGTGTGGGAGAAACTGATCTGTAACGTGTGCTTCTCGGCTTCAACAGCGCTGACGGAATGGACCATCAGCCAGGTAATGGCTGACGAGGATACCTGGCGTATGGCGTCAGGCTGCGCCAGCGAGGCCTACGCGGTCGCCCGGGCCAAAAACATCACGCTCGATTTCGACGACCCCGTCGCCTACGCCCGCGACTTCGGCTCAAAGATACCGAACGCCTACTCGTCACTGGCGCTCGACCTGATGGCCGGGCGCGCAAGCGAGATCGACGCCATCAATGGTGCGATCCCGCCGGCCGGCCGCGAGGTTGGCATCGCTGCGCCCTACAACGAAACCTTGAGCGCCCTGGTGCGCGCCAAGGAACAAAGCTCGGCGTTCGCAACGCTTGAGCAAGATTGTTGGTGGGAAGATGGGCGATCTACTTAAGGACAAAATAGCCATTGTTTCAGGTGCCGGTTCGGTCGGGCCGGGATGGGGCAACGGCAAGGCGGTCGCGGTGCTGTTCGCGCGCGAAGGCGCATCGATCTTGGCGCTTGATATAGACGCTGGCGCCGTCGCCGAAACCGCGGCGATCATCGAGGGCGAGGGTGGTACTGTCGCAACGATGACCTGTGACGTCACCCAGGCAGACGAGGTCGCGGCAATGGTCGAGAGCTGCCGCGAACGCTTCGGCCGGATCGACATTCTGCATAACAATGTCGGCGGTTCATCGCCCGGCGGCCCGGTCGAAATGCCACAAGACAAATGGCAGGCGCAGCTCGATTTCAACCTGACCAGCGTGTTCCTCACCTGCAAGCATGTGTTGCCGGTGATGGAACAGCAAAACAGCGGCGCCATCGTCAACGTCTCGTCAATCGCCGGCATGCGCTTCATCGGCAATCACCACATCGGCTACGCGGCGAGCAAGGCCGGCCTGATCCAGTTTACCAAAGCGATCGCGGTGAAATATGCAGCCCAGGGCATCCGCGCCAATACGGTGGTGCCGGGCCTAATGCACACGCCCTTGGTCGAAGCACGCCTGGGTGGCCAATATGGCGGCGGCGACGTCGAGGCCCTGATCGAGAAACGCAATGCACAGGTGCCGATGGGTCATATGGGCGATGCCTGGGACGTTGCCCATTCAGCGCTGTTCCTCGCATCCGATGAAGCGAAATACGTAACCGGCGCCGAACTCGTCGTCGACGGCGGCTTCGTCGCCAAATCGGTTTAGCCGGGTGCCGATTGGGGTGGCGGTCACGGACACCAACTGCTATAGGCCCGCGACCAAAAATCTGTTTGGTAGGACCCGGTTTTGATTACTCGCCTCTACGATTGGACGATGGATCTCGCGGCCCGGCCGCGCGCGCTGTGGATTCTGGCGCTGGTCTCGTTCGCCGAGAGCTCGTTTTTTCCGATCCCACCGGACGTGATGCTGATCCCGATGGTACTGGCCGCACCAACCCGGGCCTGGCGCATCGCCGCGGTGTGCACGATTGCCTCGGTCGTCGGCGGCGGGCTCGGTTACGCGATCGGCATCGGCGGGTTCGAGGCGATCGGGCGGCCGGTGCTCGATTTCTACGGCTACATGCACAAGTTCGAGGACTTCCAGATGCTCTACCGCGAATGGGGCATCTGGATCGTTAGCGCCGGCGGATTTACGCCGCTGCCTTATAAGGTGATCACCATCACCAGCGGCGTCATGAATCTCGACCTCGGGACTTTTCTGATTGTGTCGCTGGTATCGCGAGGTTTGCGCTTCTTTATCGTGGCCGCGTTGTTGTGGCATTTCGGCGAGCCCATCCGGCGCTTTATCGAGGCCAATCTCGGCCTGCTGGCGACACTTTTTTTCGCGCTGCTGCTCGCCGGTTTCGTGGTGATCCGCTTTGTTCTCTAAACGCGCACCGGCCTATCTACTTATCGCGAGCCTGGCGACATTGCTCGGCGCCTTCGGCTTTCAGTACATCGTCGGCCTCGACCCGTGCGTGTTGTGCATCTATCAGCGCTGGCCCTACGTCGCGGTCGCCGGCATCTGCATCGTCGCCCTGTTCGCCAGGTCTTGGACCAGACCCGCGCTGTTTGCGTGCGGTGCAATCTTCGTCGTCGGGATCGCGCTTGCCGCCTACCACATCGGCGTCGAGCAGGGCTGGGTGGCCGGAACCGCCGCTTGCGGTGCCACGGGCGGCGCCACGACGGTTGATCAACTGCGCGCGCAGATCATGAATGCGCCGGCCATCCGTTGCGATGAAGTCGCCTGGTCGTTGTTCGGGATTTCGCTGGCCGGGTATAACCTGCTGATCTCCATCGCGCTGGCGACGTTAAGCTGCGTCGCCGGCCTAAATTGGCGCCGCCGATCTTGCGGCGGGGGTTCACGGTTTCGATGAGCAAGCGACCACAAAAGACAAAGCGTAAGAAACAGACCGGCGAGGACCGGCTGCCCGGCGATCTGACCGCGGCCGAACTGATCGAGCGCATCATCCGGGTCGACCAAGCCGGCGAGTATGGCGCGCGCCGGATCTACGAGGGTCAACTCGCGGTCATGCGCGAGGGACCGACCAAGGGAAAAGTGCGCCATATGGCGGCGCAGGAAGCCCGCCATCTCGAGATTTTTGACGAACTGCTCACCGCCCGGCGCGCCCGCCCAACCCTGCTGTCACCCCTGTGGCACGTCGCCGGGTTTGCGCTGGGGGCGGGAACCGCACTGCTCGGCGACAAGGCAGCGATGGCGTGCACCGTGGCCGTCGAAGAAGTAATCGACGAGCACTACGCCCAGCAATCGAATGCGTTAGGAGATGACGAAGCGCCGTTGCGTCAGGTAATCGATGCCGCGCGCGAGCAAGAAGTTGAGCATCGCGACACCGCGCTGGCGGCCGGCGCAAAGGAGACGCCGGGCTACGAAGCGCTTTCCGCCGCCATCAAATCCGGCTCGCGTCTGGCAATTTGGTTATCGGAGCGTTTGTAGCGCGCGCAAATTTGGATCGATCTATTTGGATTGACCAGGCCAATGACAAGAAGCGCTAGGGCTCGAGTTCGCTATCCCAGTAGAGATAGTCGCCCCAACTATCATGAAGATAGTTGGGGGGGAATTTGCGGCCGTTGTGCTGCAAATCATAAACGCTGGGCTCGTAGGGCAGGCAGTTAGGGTGCATGCCGCACTCCTTGAGCAGGCGTCCGCCTTTTCTCAAATTGCAGCTTGTGCAGGCCGTGATCACGTTGTCCCACAAAGTGCGACCCCCGCGCGAGCGCGGGATCATGTGATCGAACGTGAGTTCTTGGGGACTCCCGCAATACTGGCAATTGAAACTGTCACGCAGGAACACGTTGAACCGGGTAAAAGCGGGCCGGCGCGCCGGGCTGATATATTGCTTGAGCGCGACCACGCTCGGCAACCGCATCTGGAAGCTCGGCGAGTGGACGGCCCGCTCATATTCGCAAACGATGTCGACGCGAT
>CAUZWH010000082.1:0-9893 GCA_963583675.1 Alphaproteobacteria bacterium | reverse complement strand
CGGGATCGGGCCTCACACCACTAAAATTTTCTCACCCGGTCGTATATATACCGGGGCTAGCCGGGTGGCCCATGCCTGCCCCCAGTAGAAATATATCTTCTTATTTTTTGTTCATCTGGGTTCTCAGCCATCCAGACCGGGTGGCAACTGGTGCCCTAAACCCTCAAATACACCCTAGATTCCGAGCAACTTTGTTCGGTTATTGTTCAGTTAGAGCCTAAGAATGAAAATGAGCTAGCTCGAACTAGGAGCTAACCCATTGAAAAGATTGGTGGGCGATGTAGGATTCGAACCTACGACCCGCTGATTAAGAGTCAGCTGCTCTACCAACTGAGCTAATCGCCCGCCTGGGTTGCGTTTTAGGTGGGCGGGCCCGCGTCGTCAACGGCTTTGCGTAGCCCCGGTCTGTATAAATCGCGCGCCCACCCGACGACACGCCAAACTAGGCCTCCCTCGATCGCGTGATGCCATGGGCGTCAGCGGTCGCGTCGACCGACCGCAGGCGCACGCGGGCGTAGGCTGCTCGCAGCCAGATGACGTAGACTAGAAAATCGCGGGTCGGCCCGCACCGCCGGCATTTATGTTCACTGCGTCGATGACCCCCGCCCACCCACCCGCATCCCAGACATCCACCGCGCCAGCGATTGGGCCCTATTACGGCTGGATTGTGTGGGGAACCGCAGCTGCCTTCTTCGCTTACGGCTTTGCCCAGCGCATCGCGCCCTCTGTGATGTACGACTACCTGATGCGTGATTTTGCGCTAGGCGGCGCGGCGCTAGGCAGCCTCGCGGTTAGCTACTTCTACACCTACGCGGCGATGCAAGTGCCGGTCGGGCTGCTGATCGACCGCTTCGGACCGCGTGTTCTGCTGACGCTAGCGGCGCTGGTGTGTGCAGCCGGCAGCCTGATATTCGGCCTCGCCAACGGTCTCCCGCAGGCTTATGCCGGGCGCCTGTTACTCGGCGTCGGCACCGGGGTCGCCTTTATTAGCACCCTGATGCTGGCCAACCGCTGGCTGCCGCCGGAACGATTCGGCCTGGTCAGTGGGCTTACCATGTCAATCGGGATGCTCGGCGCGATCGGCGGCCAGGCGCCGCTTGGGCTGCTGGTTGAGGCGATCGGTTGGCGCAACCTGCTCTTTGCCGGCAGCGCCGTCGGGGTTGCTTTTGCCGGCCTGATTTGGATCGTCACCCGCGCGCCGACCATAAACGGCGCCGCAGTATCAGAGGCCGGCGAACATCGCGCGCCGCCGTTTATGACGACCCTGGTGCTGCTCGCGAAACAGCGCCAGATCTGGCTGGCGGCGTTTTTCTGCTCCACCTTGTCGGCGCCGATGCTGTCGTTCGTCATCCTTTGGGGCGTGCCCTATCTCGTGCAGGTGCAGGGCCTCAGCCGCGCCGCCGCCGGCCTCGGTACCTCGATGGTGATGATCGGCTTGGCATTCGGGGCGCCGTTTGTCGGCTGGCTCTCAGATCGGGTTGGCGCGCGGCGTCCGTTCATCCTCGCGAGCCCGCTGGTGCTGTTGGCTATTTGGCTCGTGGTGCTGTTCGCACCACCGCTGCCGACACCGGCCTATTATGGGCTGTTCCTGGCGATCGGGCTGACCAGTGGCGTGCTCACGCTGCCCTATGCGATTGGCGTTGAACTTACTCGCGTCGAGATGCGCGGTGCGGTCACCGGCGTGATCAACCTCGCTCCCATGCTCGGCGCGATCGTGCTGCAGCCGGCCATCGGCTTGGTACTCGATTGGCAATGGACCGACGAAATTGACAATGGCGTGCGCATCTATTCGAGAGGTGCCTACGTCAATGCGCTGCTGGTCTACCCGATCCTGATGGCGCTTACCTTTGTGGCAATGCTGTTCACGGTCGAAACCTACGGTCGCAATCGCTCTCCATCGTAGGACTTGAGTCACGTCCGCAGGGGCTGCTTCCCTACGTCTCAACCGAACCAGGCCGGCGCGGGATGCGCACCTCGCGGTGGATGTGCACGTTCATCAACAACCCGAAGCCGGCAAGGATGGTCACCATCGCGGTACCGCCATAGGAGATCAGCGGCAGCGGTACGCCGACCACAGGGATCAACCCCATCACCATCGCGATGTTGATAAACGCGTAGATAAAGAACGTCACGGTAACGCCAAGCCCGAGCAGACGGCCAAACTGATTGCGCGCTCGCAGGGCGATGATGAAGCCCGTCGCAATCACCAGCGCGTAGAGCAATAGCAGAGTCAAACCACCGAACAGGCCGAACTCCTCGGCAAATACGGTGAAAATAAAGTCGGTGTGCTTTTCCGGCAGGAAGTTGAGATGGCTCTGAGTGCCCTGCATGAAACCCTTGCCGATCAGCCCGCCCGACCCCAGCGCGATTTTTGATTGAATTATGTGGTAGCCGGCACCGAGCGGATCGCGCTCGGGATCGAAGAAGGTCAGCACCCGGCTTTTCTGATAGTCGTGCAGATAGCCCCAAATCAGCGGTAGCGCGCCGGCAGCAGCGACACCGGCAAAGGCAAATTTCCAGATCCGCACCCCGGCCAGGAACAGGATCGCCAAACTGCCCAACACAATCAGAATGGCAGTGCCGAGATCGGGTTGGCGCAGCACCAGCGCGACTGGCACCGCGATCATCAGCAGCGGGGTAAACAGCCAGCGGATGAGGCCGACTTCTTCTTCAGTGCGGCCATGGAAATATCGCGCCAGGGCCAACACCAGGGCCAGCTTCATGATCTCCGAGGGCTGCAGATTGAACACACCGACATCGACCCAGCGTTGGGCGCCCATCTCGACCGTACCCAGCACCTCGACCACACCGAGCAAGCCAAGCGCGCCCAAATATCCGGCATAGGCGAAGCGATACCAGAGTCGTAGGTCGATCGACGCCACCACGAACATCGCCACTATGCCGATGCCAAAGCGGATCAACTGGCGCAGCACCCAGGTATCGCTGGTGCCACCGGCCGTCGAATACAGTGTCAGAAAGCCGATCGCGGCTATTACCAATATGATCAGCAACAGAGCCCAGTTGATCGACCAAATCTTCTGGCCAAAGGTCAACTCGACCGGGCGAAATGCAAAGCCGCTATGGAGCGAGCCCTCTTGGGTTGCCATTCAGCCGCCCGCCGATTTAGTCGTCAAAACCGCAATATCATCGTTGGGTCTAGCAGCCAACGGATTGCGCCGTTGGGCGTAAAGCAGGACGTCGCGCGCGATCGGCGCCGCCGCTTTTGAACCCGAGCCGCCATGTTCGACCACCACAGAAATGGCGTAGCGCGGCGCATGGCTGGGGGCGTAGGCGACGAAAATCGCGTGGTCGCGCTCCTCCCTCGGCTTGTCCTTGTTTTTATATTTTCCGGACAAACGGTCCGCCTTGGTGATCCGCCGCACCTGGGAGGTTCCGGTCTTACCGGCCAACGCGAATTCCTGGTCCTTGATGCGCGAGCGATAAGCGGTGCCGCGCGGGGTGTTGCTAACCGCGTGCATAGCGTCGCGGATCGCTCGCAGCGCTGGTTCCGACATTCCCAGCGAGGCAAAGCCGGAGTCCGCACCCACGCCTGTGGTGGTGCCTTTAGCCGCCACAGCCTCTGCGTCCTTGATGAGGCGCGGCACCACCGCCTTGCCGCCGCCCCCGAGCCGGGCCGCCATTACGCACATTTGCAGCGGCGTAGCCGACACGAAGCCTTGGCCGATGCCGGTATTGAGCGTTTCGCCCTTCTGCCAGGCCACACCAGTCACCGCCAACTTCCAGTCCTTGGTGGGTATCAGGCCCGCTTTCTCGCCGCCGATCTCAAGGCCTAGTACTTCGCCGAACCCGAAGCGACGCGCCATCGCGGCAATCGGATCGACGCCGACGCGTTTAGCAATGTCGAAGAAGAACACGTCGCACGACTGCATGATCGCGCTGTTGAGACTCATTTTGCCGTGCCCGCCACGCTTCCAACAATGGAAGCGGCGATCGCCAAGAGTCATATGGCCGGGGCAGAAAACGGTGTGATCGAAGCCAATCGCGCCGGCTTCGAGTGCCGCCTGGGCGACCACCATCTTAAACGTCGAACCGGGTGGATACTGGCCGCCGATCGCTTTGTTGGTCAACGGTTTGCGCGGATTATTCACCAGGCTCTGCCACTCGTTGCGCGAGAGCCCGATGTTGAAAGCGTTAGGTTCGAACGCTGGATTCGAAACCAGCGCCAGCACTTCGCCACCGTGGATGTCCATGACCACGCAGGCACCGCTCTCGTCGCCAAACTGCTCAATCGCAAAATGCTGCAGCTTGGCATCGATAGTGAGACGGACATCGCGGCCGATCTGACCGTCGCGCCGTGCCAATTCACGAATCACACGACCATAGGCGTTGACCTCGACCCGGCTGTTGCCAGCCGAACCCCGCAACTCCAAGTCCCGGGTTTTTTCGATGCCGCTCTTGCCGATGCGAAAGCCGGGAAGCTGCAGTACCGGGTCGTTGGTAAGTTCTTCTTCCGAAACCGGCGCGACATAGCCAACGACATGGGCAAACGCCTCGCCGTAGGGATAGAAGCGCTTCTCACCCACATCGGGCTGAATACCCGGCAAGTCGGGGGACGCGACATTGATCCGTGAGAATTGCTCCCAGGTAAGGTTTTCAGTCACGCTGATCGGTACGAAACTACGCATGCGTTTGCTGTTGCGAAGGATACGCCGTCGTTCGTGGATCGGAATGGGGATCAGTTCGGAAAGACGGGCCAACGTCCTTTCGACATCCTCGGTTTGCTCGGGAATGAGCACGACGCGGTAATTGCGCTCGTTATTGGCGAGTTCGGCGCCGAAGCGATCGATAATGCGCCCCCGTAGCGGCGGCAACAGTCTTAGATTGATGCGGTTTTCATCAGCCAGCATCTTGTACTGGTCGGATTCGATAACCTGCAGGTAGTACATCCGCGAGGCCAGCACACCGAACAAGGCGAGCTGGCCGCCACCGAGCATGAGGGCACGGCGGGTAAAGATTTTTTCGCGGTCACCTTCTTTGCGCATGAGTCGTATCTAAGCCGCGATTGGTCACGCGATACCGTTAAGTCACTTCCAGCCGCACCAGGCGCCGGTGGATCTGACTGATCATCCAGGCGATGCAAGGGTAGAACGAGATGGTCAGTCCAGCCTGGCCAATCACCGGCATCGGCTGCATCGGGATCACATAATAGATCGATGCAGCCAGCCAGCCGATCACGCTGAGGCCGAGCACGACAATTGCAAAACCTAACCACTCCACGAAGAAGCTCTTGCCGTGGAACACCCGGCGCTGGGGAACAATGAACGCGTGCACCAGTAACAGGAGCAACGCCGTCAGCCCGAGCGGTCCGCCGCCCAGCACGTCATACAATACACCGACCATGAAAATCGCGTAGGGCGGCAGATAATCCGGCCGGTAGATACACCAGTAAAACACCGCCATCAGCGCAAACATCGGTGTCACTGATCCAATATAAGGGATCGTCAGCGGTAACGCGGCAATCAGCACAAGCACCAGGCACAGTACGAACGGCACCGTCGCGCGCGACAGACGCTGGGCCGTAGGCACGATACGGTCGTTCATTGGGCGGCCGCGCCGAGGGGACCGAGCGTACTGTCATCTTCGTACAGCCGCGGCGCTTGGTAGCGCACCACGCTGACATATTCGAGCCGGTTGAAGTCGGCAAACAATTCCACCTCAGCGCCGCGTTGGCTGACCAACGTGACAATTCCGATCGGGATCCCCGCGGGAAACACACCGCCGTGGCCGGACGTGACGATACGATCACCCAACTGCAGCGGGACGCTATCGGCAAGAAACTGAAGCTGCGGTCGGTTGGTATTGTTACCGGCGAGAATGGCTCGCGCCCGCGTTGTCGCGACGACGACTGGAATGCGCGAGTTGAGATCGGTGAGCAGCAGTAAACGTGATGCCCGTTCGCCGGTTTCGACTATGTGTCCGACCAATCCGACTTCGCTGATTGCCGCCTGCCCCTTGGTTACGCCATCGCGTCCGCCGGCGTTGATGATCAGGGTTCGCACAAACGGTCCGCCGGCATCGACGATCACTCGGGCCGAAACGAACGTGATGCGCGGATCGATCTTGGCGTTCAGCAGTGAACGATAGGCAGCGTTCTGTTGTTCGAGTTGGCGGGCCGCGTTTTGCCACTGCAGCAGACGTTCGTTCTCCTGCCGCAATCGCGTGTTCTCGGAATAGACATAAAGAAAATCGTCGACCGTTTGGATGCCGTGATTGATCGACGCGATCGGCTGTGAAAGGACCGCCATCACGGGTGCGAGCGCATCGTTGACCACGTAGCGCAAGCGCTCGGTAAGTACCGAATCGGCCTTGCCCAGTAGCATCAGTAAAAACGCGCCAACCACCAGGATGCCAAACGCGAAGCGCTGCGCCAGTACCCGTACGGGCAGCGCCAGCCGCACTACGCGATCGCGCGAGCCAACCATACGTCTTAACCCCCAACCTGTTTCAAGATCGGCTCGGATGGACCAGTCAATCGAAATTGACGCGTTCTTTTGTTTCGCGACACAGGTCGACGCCTCGGGCTAGCGCGTTGCTCAATCGTAGTGGGAGAGCACGTTGCTCAGGGTTTTCATCTCTTCGAGCGCGCGTCCGGCACCGCGGGCAACGCTGGTGAGCGGCTCGTCGGCTATTGAAACAGGCAGCCCGGTCGCATGGCGCAGCACAAGATCGAGATTTCCAAGCAGCGCGCCGCCACCGGTCAGCACAATGCCCTTATCGACGATATCGGCCGCAAGTTCCGGGGCGGTGTGCTCGAGCGCCACCTTGACCGCGTCGATGATCGCGCCGACCGGCTCGGCCAGGCTTTCGGCGATCTGGCGCTGATTGATGACGAGTTCCTTGGGCACGCCGTTCATCAGATCGCGTCCCTTGATCTCGATGAGTTCGCCGTTGCCGTCTTCCGGCGGGCAGGCAGTGCCAATTGATTTCTTAATGCGTTCGGAGCTAGCTTCGCCAACCAGCAGGTTGTGACTGCGGCGGATATAGCCAATGATCGCTTCATCCATCTTGTCGCCGCCGACCCGCACCGAGCGGGCGTAGACGATACCGCCCAACGATAGAACAGCCACTTCGGTCGTGCCGCCGCCGATGTCGACAACCATCGATCCGGTGGGTTCGGTAACCGGCAGTCCAGCGCCGATCGCGGCTGCCATCGGCTCCTCAATTAAGAATACCCGCCGCGCACCGGCGCTTTCGGCCGATTCCTGAATCGCCCGTCGTTCCACCGCCGTCGACCCCGACGGAACGCAGACGATCACCTGCGGGCTCGCAAAGCTACGCCGGTTATGCACTTTGCGTATGAAGTGCTTGATCATTTCCTCGGCAACTTCGAAGTCGGCGATGACACCGTCGCGAAGCGGACGAATTGCTTCAATATTGCCGGGTGTTCGGCCAAGCATCTGTTTGGCTTCTTCGCCGACAGCGAGCACCTGGCTCTTGTTGCGCGTGTTAACGATCGCTACCACCGACGGCTCGTTCAAGACGATTCCCCGCCCCTTCACGTACACCAAGGTGTTGGCGGTACCGAGATCGATGGCCATATCGGCCGACATCATTCCAAGGACTTTCGAGAACATTCTGTCTCTACCTCAAGCGGTTGAAGGACGGCGGCCGCTCCGCTATCCCGAAGCTCCGGTACATCCCCCCTGATATCGTCCGGTGGTCACGGGCCCTGCTTTGGGCCCGCGCCCCGGTTTTTTGTTTTATACCGCTTGCAGCGCCGCCGGCGCCGCCTTTTCTCGCTTTACCAGCAATTTATTGAGCGCGTTGATATAGGCCCGCGTCGACGCGACGAGGGTATCGGTATCAGCGCCCTGCCCGTTGACGGAGCGCCCGTTCTCCTCGAGACGAACGGTTACCCCGGCTTGGGCATCGGTGCCTTCAGTGACCGCATTAACCTGGTAGAGTTGCAGGCTCGCTTCATGCGGAAATAGCGCTTTGACGGCCTTGAACGCCGCATCGATCGGACCGTCACCGGTCGCCTCGGTGCGTTTTGTCACACCATCGATCTCTAGTTCGAGATCCGCCCGCTGCGGACCCCGGCTACCGCAGACAATCTCCATCGATACGAAGCGGATGCGGTCGTTGGCGCTGACGATCTCATCGTCGACCAATGCAATCAAATCCTCATCGAAAATGTCGCGTTTCTTGTCAGCCAGGTCCTTGAACCGGCGGAACGCATCCATGAGCGCATTGTCGCCGAGCTCATAGCCTAATTCCAGCAACTTCTGCTTGAACGCATGCTTGCCGCTGAGCTTGCCGAGCACAATTTTCGATTCAGTGAGCCCAACCGATTCGGGCGTCATGATCTCGTAGGTGCCGGCGTGTTTGAGAACCCCATCCTGGTGGATGCCCGACTCGTGGGCGAACGCGTTGGCGCCGACGATTGCCTTGTTGTTCTGGACCGACATGCCAGAAACGGTCGAGACTAGCTTTGATGCCCGGGTGATCACCTCGGTTTTGATCCCGGTGGTGTAGGGCATGGCATCGCGCCGCGTGCGCAACGCCATTACGATCTCTTCCATCGCCGCGTTACCGGCACGTTCGCCGATGCCGTTCACCGTGCATTCAACCTGGCGGGCGCCGGCTTCAACCGCGGCCAGCGAATTGGCGACCGCGAGACCCAGATCGTTGTGACAGTGGGTCGACAGGCGGGCCTTATCGATGTTGGGCACGCGATTGCGCAACATCGTGATCAACGCGAAATATTCCGACGGAATGGTGTAACCCACCGTATCGGGAATGTTGATCGTGCTCGCCCCAGCTTTGATCGCGCTTTCGACCAGCATGCATAGGAAGTCGTGCTCCGAGCGAGTGCCGTCTTCGCAACTCCATTCGACATCGTCGACGTAGTTGCGGGCATGGCTCACGCTGGCGATTACCGCGTCATGCACATCGTCCTGCGTCATCCGCAGCTTGTACTTCATATGCAGCGCGCTGGTCGCGAGGAAGGTGTGGATACGCGGCCGACGGGCTGGCTTCACCGCCTCGGCGGCAGCGTCGATATCGCTGAGCGCCGAGCGCGACAGCCCACACACGATCGAATCTTTGACCAGCTTGGCAATCTCGTTGACCGCCTCGAAGTCACCATTCGACGAGATCGGAAATCCCGCCTCGATTACATCGACGCCCATTTCTTCGAGCACCTCGGCGATGCGGATTTTCTCATCGAGATTCATCGCCGCACCCGGCGATTGCTCGCCATCGCGCAGCGTGGTGTCGAAGATCAGGACGCGATTAGGGTCGTCCGTCGACGTCACTGACTCGCTGGAAGTTGTCTTGTTTGGAGGGCTCATGGCACTGGTTCCTTCGTGTGAATGGCTTAGGTGTTTCAGTCCCCTGAACCGTGTGCGCCTGGTGTATTTACTACAGGCCGCGTACCGGTCAGGGGCACCTAAGTCGAAGGAGCGTGCCGCTGGCTGCGCATAGCAGGAGGATCGCAGTCGCGTGCGCGCGCTGCGGGACCAACGATTGGTCTATGTGACTCCCCTGCGTCATCTCAATAAATTCAATTAAACCAACAATTTATGCCCTGCCGCTCGCATCGAAGCATCGCAAATCCGGGTTAACAACGAATTAAACCCAAGAATCCGACGCAGGAACCCTACAGTCTTACGCCGTAATCCGGGGCGAACGCAACCGGTTTTGTGGGATTTTGGTGCAGTGCGAGGCGCGTTGTGGGCGATCGCCGATGTTACAGCCGTGGGTCTGGCTGCGATGTTATCGCAGTGCCCTACACCTGCTCCGCGATCTGGCGGAGGTGCAGGGCATAGTCCTGGAAGTCGCTGCGCGACCGCGTTGCTGCGGTACGCGGGCGGGCGAGTTCGATGGTGACCTCTTCAACGATGCGCCCCGGACGCGGCGACAGCACGATC
>CAUZWH010000081.1:0-9895 GCA_963583675.1 Alphaproteobacteria bacterium | reverse complement strand
CCCTTTGATCGCCGCACCGGCAAAGACGATCGCCGCGGCCCAGGCGAGGTCGATCGTGAACAGGTCGGGCGGAGCGGTCAGGCCGAGCATGGTGCCGACTAACTGACGATCGCGGTCAAACCCGCAACGACCAAAAGAGAGAGGGCAATTTTTCGAAACGTCGCCTCCGTCCCGAATCTAAACAACCTGCTGCCGGCCCAGATCGTCAGCATGAACCACGGTCCCAGAAAAACACAACGCCACAGCGTCAGTTCGTTGATCACGCCGCGCCACGACAGGATCGCGATCATAAAGACGATCGCGATGGCGAAATAGCTGATCATTCCGGCCCGCGCACGATCGGCGCCCTCCGGCCGCGACAGCACATAGAGGATGACCGGCGGTCCGCCTAGGCCGGTCGCACCCATCAGCAGACCGGCAAGCACACCGACGCCGCCGGTTAGTGCTGGGCGTATTTCGCCGCGGTAGCGCCAGCCGCTCAGCATGATCAGCGCCAGCGCCAGAACGACCGCACCGATGAAGCGGCGCATGGTTTCGGGTTCGGCATAGAGCAATGCATAGAGGCCAACCGGCGTCAGCAAACAGGTGAGCAGCGCCAGCGGTCCGATCAGGCGCCAGTCGGTTTGCCGCGCCGCGCGCGGAAAGAGCTGCAGCGAGGCGAGGAATTCGAGCACCATGATCATCGCTACCGCCTGCGCCGGCCCGTAGATGATTGCCAGCAGCGGTGCCATGATCATGCCGCCGCCAAACCCGGCGTAACCCTTGGTCAGGCCCGCCACCGTCGCGATCAGGCCAGCGATCAATAGATCCCAGCCCAGTACATCCGCGGGAACAAAACTCAACATCAACCCTATCCGATGATTGCCGTGCCGCCCGATAGGAACATCAGTGTGTAAGCGACGATACGAAAGGTTCGTTCAGACGCCAGTGGATACAGGCGGCTACCCAGCCACAGGAACGCGAGGAAAATAGGCGTCAGCAGCGCGGTTTGCCAGAGTACGTCGGCCGTGACCACGCCGCCCCACGCAAACGCTAGGACGATGAAGAACACGACCAGCAGGAAGTAGCTGATGATATTGGCCCGAATATGCTCGCCGCTTTCAGACGTCGCCAAGAAGTAAACGATAACCGGCGGCCCGCCCATACCGGTTCCGCCCATCAGCAATCCCGCGAGTCCACCGATCCCGAGCGATCGGCCGAGGGTGGTGCCACCGCGCAGCCGCCAGCCGCTGGCGATCACCATCGTCGACAGCACGACGACAACACCAACAATGCGCCGCGCCGTGTCTTTATCTACCGAGAGCAACAGCCAGACCCCAACCGGCATCATCACGATCGTCGCGATCGCTATCTGACTGACCAGCCGCCAATTGGTCCGCGGCAAGGCCCACGGCAGCAACTGCCCCGATCCAAAGCCGTCGAGGATGGCGACGATGACGATCGATTCAGCCGGTCCAAACAGGAAGCTGAACAACGGGATCATGATGAAACCGCTGCCAATGCCGGCAAAGCCGCGCACTGCGCCAGCAACCGCGGCGATCGCCGCCGCCACAGCGAGATCCGTGGTGAAAAGCTCGATTGGTATCAACAGAGGGACTGCATAATAAAGATCACGAGGTGAATGGCGAAACCCCCTCACCCAGCCCTCTCCCCGAGGGGCGAGGGCTTACGCGGTGTGCGCGCTTAGCTCCCTCTCCCATGGGGAGAGGGAGGGGGTGAGGGGTTTGTGTTTTTTGCAGTCCTCGCGCCTATGCGCCGGCGCGATTGGCTACCAAATCTTCGACCACCGACGGGTCGGCCAGTGTGCTGGTATCGCCGAGCTGGTCATGCTCGTTGGCGGCGATCTTGCGCAGGATGCGCCGCATGATCTTGCCCGAACGCGTTTTCGGCAATCCCGGCGCCCATTGAATCACATCAGGGGTTGCGATCGGCCCGATTTCCTTGCGCACCCACTGCACCAGTTCGGCGCGCAACTCGTCGTTGGGTTCGGCATCGATGATCAGGGTGACATACGCGTAAATCCCCTGGCCCTTGATGTCGTGCGGGAAGCCAACGACGGCGGCTTCGGCGACCTTGGGGTGCGCCACCAGCGCGCTCTCCACTTCGGCCGTGCCGAGGCGATGACCGGAGACATTGAGTACGTCGTCGATCCGCCCCGTGATCCAGTAATAGCCGTCCTCGTCGCGGCGGCAACCGTCACCGGTGAAATAGTAGCCGGGGTAGGTTTTGAAGTAGGTGTCGACGAAACGCTGGTGATCGCCATGGACAGTGCGCATCTGCCCCGGCCACGAGTCGGTGAGCACCAGCGCGCCGCGGCAGGCGCCCTCTTGGATCTTGCCATCACCATCGACGATCGCCGGCTTGACGCCGAAGAATGGCCGAGTTGCTGAGCCCGGCTTGAGGTCGGTCGCGCCCGGCAGCGGTGTGATCATGATGCCACCGGTTTCGGTCTGCCACCAGGTGTCGACGATTGGGCAGCGGCTTTCGCCAACCACCTTGTAATACCATTCCCAGGCCTCGGGATTGATCGGTTCGCCAACCGTGCCGAGCAGGCGCAGCGAAGCTCGCGAGGTTGCTTCGACCGGTCCTGACCCTTCGCGCATCAGGGCCCGTAACGCGGTCGGCGCGGTATAGAAAATATTGACCTTGTGCTTGTCGATGACTTCCCAGAAGCGCGACGCCGAGGGGTAATTCGGCACACCTTCGAACATCAGCGTCGTTGCGCCGTTGCTGAGCGGTCCGTAGATGATGTAGCTGTGGCCGGTTACCCAGCCGATATCGGCGCCGCACCAATAGATGTCGCCGTCGTGGTAGTCGAACACGTACTGGTGCGTCATCGACGCATAGGTCAGGTAACCGCCGCCGGTGTGTAGCACGCCCTTCGGCTTTCCGGTCGAGCCCGACGTATAGAGGATGAACAAGGGGTCCTCGGCGCCCATTTCTTCGGGCGCGCAGTCGGTCGATACCTCGGCAGCGAGGTCGTGATACCAGTGATCGCGGGCGTCGTTCCAGGCGATGTCGCCGCCAGTGCGCTTGATCACGATGACCGACTTAACCGATGGGCACTGATCGACGGCGCCGTCGGTGTTGGCTTTGAGCGGAATCGGTTTGGCGCCGCGCAAACCCTCGTCTGAGGTGATGACCACCGCACAATCGGTGTCCTGGATCCGGCCAGCCAGTGCGTCGGGCGAAAATCCGCCGAACACGATCGAATGAACGGCGCCGATCCGGGCGCAGGCAAGTGTCGCGAACGCAAGCTCGGGAATCATCGCCAAATAAATCGTAACCCGGTCGCCTTTCTTGACGCCTTGCCCCTTCAATACGTTGGCGAACCGGCAGACTTCTGCATGCAGTTCTTTGTAGGTGAAATAGCGATTGTCGGCGTTGGGATCGTCGGGCTCCCATATGATCGCGATCTGGTCGCCGCGCTTGTCCAAATGCCGATCGATACAGTTGGCCGAAACGTTGAGGGTGCCGTCGTAGAACCAGCGAACATGGAGATCATCGGCCTTGAATGATACGTCTTTGATCTTGGTGAACGGCTTAATCCAATCGATGCGCTTGGCCTGCTCGGCCCAGAACCCTTCATTGTCATCGATCGAGCGCTGATACATCTCGAGATATTTTTCATTGTCGCACCATGCGCCGGCTTTCCAGGCATCTGGTACGGGATGAATGATGTCAGTGCTCATCTCGGTCACTCCCCTCGAAATTCTTTTTGTATGCACGTGGCGGCGCGCCCGATCCGGTCTGAATTATTCAATCAATCGCACGCCTGAACAAGGCACGGTCAGCTTTTCGCCGGCGGCGGCGCACCCCGCAACACGAACACATAGACCAGCAATGACAGAATCCCAAACCCACAAATGCCGGCGCCCATTGGTAAAGCGGTGTCGTTGTATAGATAAGCGACCACCGCGCTGCCGATCGCGCCAAGGGCAAACGACAACATCCCGTTTAAGGCCGCCGCGGTCCCGGCAAGGTGGGGAAACTCGCCCATCGCGCCGGCCACTGCGTTGGCCGAGACCAGCGGCACCGCAAACATCATCAACGCGAAGGGGATCAGCAAGCCGACGACGCCGCCGATCCCGGTGGCCGCAAAGAACAACACCACGCAACCCATCGCCGCGGCCCATACCGCACCCCAGCGGATGATCGGGTCGAGGCCGAAACGTTCGACGATGCGACTGTTGATATAGGCCCCGATCGTCATCACCGCGACATGGGTCGCAAACAGGAATCCGTATTGTTCCTCGGTGACGCCGTAGAGGCCGATGAACACAAACGGCGTGCTCGATATGTAGGCGAACATTGCGGCAAACAGGAAACTGCCGCATAGCGAGTAGCCGAGGAAGCGGCGGTGGATCAGCAACTCGCCATAGGAGGCCGCCATTTCGAGTGGGTTATGACGGGTGCGGCGGTCGGGCGGTAGCGATTCGCCGAGTACAGATACCACCAGCACCAGGCAAATCACGCCAAAGATGGTCAGCACCCAAAAGACCGATTCCCAGCCCAGGTATTTGAACAACTGGCCGCCGATGATCGGCGCCAACATCGGCGCTATCGACATCACCATCCACATCAGCGAAAGAATCCGGGCGCCACGTTCGCGATCGAACATATCCCGCACCACCGCGCGGGCCAGCAGCGGCGCCGCCGCAGCCCCCAGGCCCTGCAGCCCGCGCAAACCGATCATCGCTTCGACTGAAGGCGCGAACAGGCAGCCCAGACTCGCGATCGTGTAAAGACCAACCCCGATCACGAGCAGTGGGCGTCGGCCATACCGGTCCGACACCGGGCCCCAAAACATGTGGGCGATTGCATAGCCGAAAATGAATGAACTCAGCGTCCACTGCACGCGTTCGGTGGTGGTATCGAACACCCCGACCAAGTGGTCAGTCGAGGGCAGGTACATGTCGATCGACATCGGTGCGAATGCCGATAGCGCGCCGAGCACCGGAATAAGCACCACCATGGCTGGCATCACGCGCGTGCTCATTTTACGCCGACGAGGCCGCGGCGTCGGTCACCGCTCGACCACGCCCGATCAGGAACAGCCGCGCCAGCAGGGCCACGACGCCGGAGAGAAACACAAACCCCGCCATTGGCAATGGTGTTCCATTGTAAAGTTGGCCGACGATAATCCCGACCGAAGCGCCGATTACATACATAGATGTCCCGAGCAGGGCCGCGGCGGTTCCAGCCAGCTGCGGATAGTCTTCGAGCGCGCCGGCGTTGGTGTTGGCGATCGTCATTGAAATCGTCGCGATAAACAGCACCATCGGAACATAGATCGGCAGAAAACTATCGAATTCGGCGAGCGCCATCAGCGCCATCGCCGTCCCCATTACCGTGATCCAGATCGTGCTGAGCAGCAGCATGCGATCGACGCCCAGCCGCTTAACCAGTCGGCTGTTCACGAAACCGCCGAGAATGATCCCCGCGACGTTGACGCTGAATAAGACGGCGAACCCTTGTGGGGTTATTCCGTAAACGTCTTCAAACACGAACGGCCCGGCTGAAAAGAAGGTGAACATGCCGGCAAAGGTGAATCCGCCAACCAGCGCATAGCCCATGAACCGCACATCCTTTATTAGCCCGAAATAGGCAACCAACACGCCGATTAGACTGTGTTTGACGCGTTTTTCGGGTGGATGGGTTTCGTGCAAGCCGGTCGACGACAAGATCAGGGCCAGCACGCCGAATGCCGCGAGTACCCAAAAGATCATCCGCCAATCGAAAAAATACATCACCTGGCTGCCGATATGCGGGGCGATCATCGGTGCTGCGGCCATTACCATATAGAGCAGAGAGAGAATCCGGGCGCCGTCGTCGCGGTCGTAAAGATCGCGTACGATCGCACGGGCGAGCACGCCACCAGCGGCGCCGCCGATGCCTTGCAGCAGGCGCAGCACGGCCATCTCTTCGACGCTCGAAGCAATGGCGCACCCCAAGCTCGCGGCGCCGAACAGCAGAATACCGGAGGTCAGCGGCGCGCGCCGGCCGAAGCGATCCGATAACGGGCCGTACACCAGTTGACCGATCGCGAGTCCGAATACGAGTGCGCTGAGCGTGAGCTGAACGCTGCCGCCCGCGACGCCGAAGTCACGGGCGATGGTTGGCATGCTCGGCAGATACATGTCGATCGAGATCGGCCCGAACATCATCAGTGTGCCGAGCACGATCATCATGAACGGGTGGCGCGTCATGCTAGCGCGCACCTCTAGGTCCGGGTCTCGGCGCAGGCGGCGGTGGTGGCGGATCGGGCCAGGGCCCCATCATCACCGCACCGTTGCGGATTTCGATATTGACCACCAGCAGCGCACGATCCCGACACGGACCGCCCGCGCACGCGCCCGTCACGACATCGAAAATGGCCGCGTGGTGAATGCACATAATGTGGTCGTCATCGGGGTTGATGAACTCCCCGCTATATCCATCGAGCGGCAGAAACTGATGCGGACACACATTGACGTAGGCGTGGAGGTGATCCTTACGGCGCGTGATCATCAGCGGAAACACCTGGCGCTCTTCACCCCACACCTTCGACCAGGTGCCGCCATCCTCGATCTCATCGAAATCGCACAAACGTTCGCCCGGCTTGGGCGCCGTCGGCGGAAACATTAATCGTGAAACCTACTAGTCGGGATTGCTGACGACGATCGCACCGTCAATCACCTCGACCTGAACGTGATCGAGATGCTCGCCGCGGCACGGGCCGCCAACGCATAGGCCGTCGTCGAGTTGGAAAACAGCGCCGTGCATCGCGCAAATGATGTAATCGCCCTCTTCGGTCAGGAACTCGCCGGGCTTCCAATCAAGCGGGCCGTGTACGTGCGGGCAGTCATTGGCATAACTCAGAAGCTGATCGCTGCGGCGCAGGATGAACATCTGAAACCGCTCGAATCCCTTGCCGAAACTGAACAGCTTGGTGCTACCATCGGGGATATCGTCGAAGCGGCACAGCACCACGCCGGCGTCCGGCCGGTTCGACTGCCGGCCGACGCGTGGATCGCTTGTCGTCACGCTTTCACGCCCCCCATTTTGCAAATCAGCTTCCACGACGCGTTATCGATAGAGACAACCGAAAGCCGCGATTGGCGGACCAATGCAAGGTTGGCGAAGCGCTCATCGGCTTTGATCTGCGCCAGCGTGACCGGCGTTTCGAGCGGTTCTATCGCTTTGACGTCGACCATGCCGAAGCGGCCGCTCTTGTCGGTGTGGTCGGGGTAATACTCCTTCACCACCTCAACGATGCCGACGATCTCCTTTGCTTTCACAGAGTGATAAAAGAAACAGCGATCGCCGATCTTCATCGCCTTCATGTTGGCGGACGCTTGATAGTTGCGAACGCCGTCCCATGGTTCGGTCCCAACCCTAACCTGGTCGTCCCACGACCACGCGCCGGGCTCTGATTTAATCAGCCAATATGCCATGTCGGTCCTAAATCTCGTATCTGCTCGAAAAGCCGGCGAACTCTAATCCATCCCTTCGGACGAATCCACGAAGCCTCGCTGTTGAGGTCGACCTCAAAGAGCTTCAGTCGATGAGTCGATCGCGGTCCTCGATCTTGAACGGCCGGCTTAGCAGCCCATCGATCGCCTCGTCGACCGAGACGCGGCCCTGAACAATCGCATCGACCGCCGCTGCGATCGGCATGGCGACATCGGCCGTGGCCGCCCGGGCCACCGTGGCCGACGCTGTGAAAACACCCTCGGCGACGGTCTTGCGATTGCCCAGATAATCGTCGAGATCGGCGCCCTGGCCGACCGCGACACCGAGCGAGAAGTTCCGCGAGGCTGCGCCCGTACATGTTAGAACCAGATCACCGAGGCCGCATAAACCCATCAGCGTTTGCGGCGCCGCGCCCAAAGCTTGTCCAAAGCGCATCATCTCGGCCATGCCGCGGGTAATCAGCGCAGCGCGCGCATTGTCCCCGAGTTCGCGTCCGGCGACGATACCGCAAGCGATCGCGAGCACGTTCTTAACCGCGCCACCGACTTGGGCGCCGATGATATCCGCGGCGAGGTAGGGTCGAAACGCGCGTCCACCGAGCCGTTGGACCAGCGCGGTGCCAACATCATCATCGCTGCAAGCCAGCGTCACCGCTGTCGGCTGGCCCCGGGCCACCTCAGCGGCAAAGGTCGGCCCCGAGAGAACCGCGCCCAGGGCTTTTGGAAGAGTCTCTTGCAAAACATCACTCATCAGGGCGCCGCTCTCGCGCTCGATGCCTTTGGCGCAGATCACTACCGGCGTGGCCGGTGCCAGATGCTCGGCCATCTCTGTCGTCATGCCGCGAACGAACTGCGCCGGCACCGCAAGCAGCAGGGCATCGGCAGCGGTTGCCTCGGCAAGGTCTACGGTCGCACGTATATTCTTCCCCAGCGCAATACCGGGAAGAAACTCACTATTTGTGTGGCCCTGGTTGATCGACTCCACGACCTCAGGCTCGCGTGCCCAGATCGTAACTGCGGCGCCGTTGGTGCCTGCAACCGTCGCCAGCGCAGTTCCCCACGCGCCGCCACCGATCACGCCGATCGATTCAAAGGCCTTATCCATCGCGATAGTTCCTAATAGCGTTGAACATGTGCGTTGAATCAGTAGCGTCGCATCGCCGCGTTGAATCTGCGCGAGTGTTAGAGCGCCGACACCGGCGCGTCGGACATTTGGTAGTCCCGCTTTACTTCGGCAACCCGGATCCGAAAGTCGGCAAATATTTCGTGCTTGCCGCGCTCCTGCGCCCGCTGGTGATCAACCCGCTCTTTCCAGTTCTGTACCGAAGCATCGTCGCGCCAAGTCGAGATCGAAACATATTTGCCGGTGTTTCGTAGCGAGCGAAACCGCTCGATCTCGATAAACCCGTCGACGGTTTCGAGTTCTGGCCGCAATTGTTCAGCGAGATCAAAATATTCGTCGCCTTTGCCGTCTTTCATCATGACTTCGAAAATGACCACGATCATGTCCGTCTCTCCTGAAGCTCTGCTTATGAGTCTTATTAGATTGAATGCAGTTTACTGAATCTCTCTTAAGCCTTCGCACCGGGTCGCGCCGAAACCGGATCGAGCGGCCAGCGGGCTAGGGCTATTGTATCGAGGGGATCGCCACTAAAGCCTGCGCGCCGGCGCTCGATCCCGGCCCAAGCGATCATTGCCGCATTATCGGTACATAAAGCTGGCGGCGGAACCACCACTTGAAAGCCGGCATCCGAGGCGGTTTGCTTGAGCCGATCGCCAAGATATTGGTTGGCGGCAACGCCCCCGGCGACCACCAGATTACCGGTCATTTTACCGGTGCGTTCGCTGAACATCTGCATGGCGTTGGCGGTGCGGTTGCACAGCACATCGCCGACGGCGATTTGAAACGCCGCGGCGATATCCTTGGCGTCGGTCGCTGTCGGCGCATCCGGTAAGCGGTGAATTGTGTGGCGTACCGCTGTCTTGAGGCCTGAGAACGAAAAATCTGCGCCGGCGCGATTGATTAGGGGACGCGGCAATTTGAAGCGGGCAGGGTCGCCACCACAGGCGGCAGCCTCGATCGCCGGCCCGCCCGGATAATCGAGCCCCAGCATTTTTGCTGTCTTATCGAACGCCTCGCCGACCGCATCGTCGATCGTCGTGCCGAGCCGGGAATAAGACCCCACCCCATTGGCAATCAATAGCTGGCAATGTCCGCCGGAGATCAGCAGCACCAGATAAGGAAAGGCAATCGGCGCCAGCATTCGCGGCACCAGTGCATGCGCTTCCAAATGATTGATCGCGAGAAAAGGAAGCGCGTGCACCGCAGCGATCGCCTTGGCCGTCATCACGCCAACCAAAAGCCCGCCAATCAAGCCCGGGCCCGCGGTCGCTGCGACGCAGTCTAGCTCTGGGAAGGTAGCGCCGGCCTCATCCATGGT
>CAUZWH010000080.1:0-9906 GCA_963583675.1 Alphaproteobacteria bacterium | reverse complement strand
CGCCACCAATCACCACTAAATCGAATTTTTCCAGATCAGACTTATCTTTGGCCAAATCGGGGACCTCCATCGCCATGCGGTCGTGAACCCATCGATCGCGCTACAGATCGAGCAGCAGACGCTGCGGATCCTCGATGCATTCCTTAACCCGCACCAGAAAGGTGACGGCTTCGCGCCCGTCGATGATGCGGTGGTCGTAGCTGAGAGCGAGGTACATCATCGGCCGCACCGCGATCTCGTCACCAACTGCCATGGGGCGCTTTTGGATCTTGTGCATGCCGAGGATGCCCGACTGCGGCGGATTCAAGATCGGCGATGACATCAGCGATCCATAGACGCCGCCGTTCGACAAACTAAACGTTCCGCCTTGCAACTCGTCGAGGGAAAGCTTGCCGTCGCGCGCGCGGGTGCCGAGGCCGTTAATCGTCTTCTCCAGATCCGCAAAGCTCAACTGATCGGCATCACGGACCACCGGCACCACCAACCCCTGCGGCGTGCCGACGGCAACGCCAATGTCGTAATAGTTCTTGTAGATGATATTGCCACCGTCGATTTCGCCATTGACGGCCGGAATCTCCTTAAGCGCGGCCACACAAGCCTTGACGAAGAACGACATGAAGCCGAGACGCACGCCATGTTTGCGCTCGAAGTCGTCGCGATACTCGGCCCGCAGTGCCATCACCTGGCCCATATCGGCTTCGTTGTAGGTGGTGAGAATCGCGGCCGAGTTTTGCGCTTCTTTAAGACGCTCGGCGATCCGTTGCCGCAGGCGCGTCATGCGCACGCGTTCTTCGCGATCGGCGCGCGGGCGCGGACCCGACGGGCCCGAAGGCACCTGGGGTGCCGCGGTTGCCGGCGACATCGGCGGTGTCGCGGGCCGGCTTTCTAGATGCGCGATAACATCGCCTTTGAGGATGCGTCCGTCTTTACCGGTTCCCGCCATCTGCGCGGGATCGATGCTGTTTTCATCGATCAACTTCTTAACCGCCGGCGATAAGGGCAGTGCCGCCGATGCCGTTGACGGGGATGACACGGGGCTCTGCGCCGCAGCTACAGTCCGGGCAGGTGGCATGGACGTCTCGAGTTTAGCCGTGCCACCAACAACACCCTCGCCCTCCTCAACGCTACCCAGAAGAGCACCAATCTCGACCGTCGTTCCTGTCTCGACAATAATTTCCGTTAGCGTTCCACTCACCGGCGCCGGGACCTCAACGGTGACCTTATCGGTCTCAAGTTCGAGTAAAGATTCATCCTGGGCGACGGATTCACCGACCGATTTGAACCATTGTCCAACAGTTGCTTCGGTCATCGACTCGCCGAGGGTGGGAACGCGAATTTCCATTTTCATGGAAACCTCCTGTTTGCGTTAGCCGGTTAGCGCTTCCTGAACCAGCTTCAGCTGCTCCGCCTTATGTAAACTAAATAGACCGCTCGCCGGCGAAGCGGATTCGGGGCGCCCAACATAACGTGGGCGGCGATGCGTCGCTTTGATTTCGTCAAGGACACCTTCAATGCGCGGCGCGACGAAGAACCAGGCGCCTTGGTTTTGAGACTCTTCCTGGCACCACACGATTTCCGCTTTCTTGAAGCGCGATAGTTCTTCACACAGCGCTTCATTGGGGAAGGGATAGAGTTGCTCCAGGCGCAGCAAGCACACGTCGTCGATCCCCAGCTTGGCGCGTTCCTCAAACAGGTCGTAGTAAATTTTGCCGCTGCACAACACGACCCGCTTGATGGACTTGTCGGGTTGCAGTTTGCCGTCGTCCCACAATACGCGGTGGAAGCTCGTATTCGGGCCCATATGCGCCAGATCGGAAACCGCCATTTTGTGCCGCAACAGCGATTTCGGCGTCATCAGGATCAGCGGTTTACGAAAATCGCGGTGCAACTGACGCCGCAGGATATGGAAATAGCTCGACGGCGTCGTGCAGTTGGCAACCTGCACGTTGTCTTCGGCACAGAGTTGCAGGTAACGCTCGAGGCGCGCCGAACTATGCTCGGGGCCCTGGCCCTCATAACCGTGCGGTAGCAGCATAACCAAGCCGCACATGCGCAGCCATTTGCTCTCACCCGAGGCGATGAATTGATCGAAAACAACCTGCGCGCTGTTGGCAAAATCGCCAAACTGCGCCTCCCAAAGAACCAGCGCGTTTGGTTCGGCGAGGCTATAGCCATACTCGAAGCCGAGCACGCCCGCCTCCGAAAGCATGCTGTCGATAACTTCGTAAGGTGCCTGAGCGTCGGTCAAGTTATTGAGCGGCGTGTAATGCCCATCGTTTTTCTGATCGCTCCACACCGAATGGCGCTGTGAGAACGTGCCGCGCCCCGAATCCTGGCCACTCAGGCGAACCGGATAGCCTTCAAGCAGCAAAGAACCAAACGCGAGTGCCTCACCCGTTGCCCAATCGATGCCGGTGCCGGACTCAATCGTCTTTGCTTTGGCATCGAGCATCCGCTGTACAGTTCGGTGTATCGCAAAATCATCCGGGACATCGACCAGCTTACGGCCGATCTCGCGAAGCTTCTTCAGCGAGATTTCGGTCTTACCGCGCCGGGCGCCACCATCGGGCAGCTTGAGGCCGGCCCAGCGACCCTCAAACCAATCCGCTTTGTTGGGCTTGTAGACCGACGCCGCCTCGAACTCACCTTCGAGACGGCCCACGCATTCCGTGTGGTAGGCCTCCGCCTCCGCCGCGGTCAGCGTACCCTCATCAACGAGTTTGCTTTCATAGATCTGCCGCGTCGTCGAAAGTTCGGCGATACGCCGATACATAGCGGGCTGGGTAAATGCGGGTTCGTCGATCTCGTTATGGCCGGCGCGACGGTAACAGAACATGTCGACGACGACGTCACGACCGAATTCCTGGCGAAATTCAGTCGCCATTCGCGCGATATGTACGACCGCTTCGGGATCATCGCCATTAACGTGGAGAATCGGCGATTGAAATCCCTTGGCAACATCGGACGGGTAGGGCGACGAGCGTGAATCCGAAGGTCGCGTCGTAAACCCGATTTGATTGTTGACGATGATGTGGATCGTTCCACCAGTCCGGTAGCCGCGCAATTCGGCAAGTCCAAGAGTCTCGGCTACCAGCCCCTGCCCGGCGAATGCCGCGTCTCCGTGCATCAGAACCGACATCACCTTGCGGCCTTCGACATCGCCGCGTTGCGCCTGCTTGGCCCGCACCTTGCCGTTGACCACGGGGTTTACAGCTTCCAAGTGTGAGGGATTGGCGGTCAGCGAGAGGTGAACCTGTTTGTCGTCGAAATCGCGATCGACCGACGTGCCGAGATGGTACTTAACGTCGCCGGATCCCTGGATGTCCTGTGGGTGTGCAGCACCGCCCTGAAACTCGGCGAAAATCGCCTGGTAGGGCTTGAGCATGATGTTGGCCAAGACATTGAGCCGGCCCCGGTGGGGCATGCCGAAGACGATCTCTTCGACGCCGACTTCGGCAGCACGCTTGATAACCGCATTAAGCAGCGGGATTAAGGACTCAGCGCCTTCGACCCCGAAGCGCTTGGTACCGGTGTATTTGGTTTGGAGGAATTTTTCGAATTCCTCCGCTTCAATCAATTGCTTGAGGATGCGCCGCTTGCCCTCGTTGGTGAAGCGCGGCCGGAAGTCATCGCCCTCGACCCGGACCTGCACCCACGATTTTTCGTCGGCGTCCTGATTGTGCATGAACTCATAGCCGATGGTGCCGCAATAGGTTTGACGTGCGACATCAACGATCTCGCGCATCGTTGGCGAGTCCAGCCCAAGCACGCCGTCGATAAAGATCGGCCGATCGAGGTCGGCTTCGGTAAATCCGTACGAGGCCGGGTCGAGCTCCGGATGCGCGTCGCGCCCCTCAATCTTAAGAGGGTCAAGATCGGCCATGAGGTGCCCCCGCACCCGGTAAGCGCGGATCAGCATCAAAGCCCGCACCGAATCGAGCGTGGCGCTGCGCGCGGCCTCGGCGTCGACGCCGGAAGCAACCGACGCAACTTCGTCGTCGCCGTCGAGCAGGTCACCGGCTTGGGTTAATAAGTGTTTGGGTGCCCAGCTCGGGCCCTGCAATGCCGCGGCGACGTCGTCGGCGTTATCGGCGTTGTCGCCAAGCCCGTCGAAATAGGCCTGCCAACTGGGATCGACCGAAGCGGGGTTCTTTAGATAGCGCGCGTAGAGCTGCTCCACGAACACGCTATTGCTACGCGATAGAAAAGAAGTCGCATCCGACGCTTGTGTCATGCGTGAATCGGCGCGCGCGCCGCGCCGCCTCTCGTCCGAAATCGAAACGTCTGCGTTCGAGCTTTACTTGTACACCGTCGCCAACGTTGTGCCGATCGATGCCGGTGAGTCCGCAACCGTAATACCCGCCGATTTCATGGCGTCCATTTTCTCACTAGCGGTACCCTTGCCCCCAGCGATGATTGCCCCGGCATGTCCCATGCGCCGTCCCGGCGGTGCCGTTTGACCGGCAATGAAACCAACGACGGGTTTCTTGATTTTGCTTTCTTTAACCACGCTGGCAGCTTCTTCTTCGGCGGAACCGCCGATCTCACCGATCATAATAATCGCTTCGGTTTCGTCGTCGCCGAGAAACAGTTCGATACAGTCGATGAAATTTGTGCCGGCCACGGGATCGCCGCCAATGCCAATACATGTGGATTGACCGAGGCCGGCTGCTGTCGTTTGCGCGACAGCCTCGTAGGTGAGCGTTCCAGACCGCGACACTATACCGACATTGCCACGCATGTGAATATGTCCCGGCATGATACCGATCTTGCATTCATCAGGCGTGATCACGCCGGGGCAGTTGGGACCGACTAGCCGCGTCTTCGAACCGATAAGCGCCCGTTTTACCCGCACCATATCGAGGGCGGGAATTCCTTCGGTTATACAAATCGCAAGCGCTATTTCGGCATCGATCGCTTCGAGGATCGCATCCGCGGCAAAGGGCGGCGGCACGTAGATGACCGAAGCATTCGCCCCGGTCGTCGAGACCGCTTCATCAACCGTGTTGAACACCGGAAGATCCAGGTGCATGGACCCACCCTTGCCCGGCGTTACACCGCCAACCATGTTGGTGCCATAGGCGATCGCTTGCTCAGAATGAAACGTCCCTTGCGCGCCGGTGAAACCCTGGCAAATAACCTTGGTTTGCGCGTCGACCAGAACCGACATCAGGCGGCCTCCTGCACTGCCGCCACAACTTTTGTTGCGGCATCGCCCAAATCGTCGGCGGTGACAATGGGCAGGCCCGATTCGGCGAGTATCTTCTTGCCAAGATCTACGTTGGTTCCTTCAAGCCGAACGACCAGCGGCACGTCAAGGCTTACTTCCTTGGCAGCTGCGACGACGCCCTCGGCAATAACATCGCAACGCATAATTCCACCGAAGATATTGACGAGGATTCCTTCAACGTTTTTGTCGGAAAGAATGATCTTGAACGCCTTTGTCACGCGCTCCTTCGTTGCGCCGCCGCCGACATCGAGGAAGTTGGCGGGGTCGCCGCCATTGAGCTTGATAATGTCCATCGTGGCCATCGCCAGGCCCGCGCCATTGACCATGCAACCGATGTTGCCATCGAGCTTGATGTAGCTGAGTTCGTTCTCGAGTGCTTCGGCTTCGGCCGGATCTTCTTCAGTGACATCACGCAACTCGGCAATGTCCGGATGGCGGAAAAGAGCGTTGTCGTCGAAATTCATTTTGGCGTCGAGCGCGAGGACGTCGCCGGCCTTGCTGACAACCAAAGGATTGATCTCAATCATGCTCGCATCGGTTTGGATAAACGCTGCATAGACCGCCAGCATGAATTTGACGGCGGCGCTGACCTGCTTGCCTTGAAGGCCCAGACCGAAAGCCAATTGCCGTGCGTGAAAGGCCTGCATCCCCACGGCGGGATCGATCGTAACCTGCAAGATCTTTTCGGGAGTCGCGGCGGCGACTTCCTCGATCTCCATGCCACCTTCGGTCGACGCCATCATGATCAAGCGGCTGGATGCGCGATCCAACAGCATGCCGAGATAGAGCTCGCGGTCGATGTCACAGCCATCTTCAACGTAGATGCGGTTGACCTCTTTGCCGCCCGGACCGGTTTGCGGGGTGACCAAATTCATCCCGAGCATCTGCTCGGCGGTCTCTTTCACCGCGTCCACGGACTTTACGATCTTCACCCCACCGCCCTTGCCCCGGCCGCCGGCGTGAATCTGAGCCTTCACGACCCAAACCGGCCCAGGGAGTTCTTTGGCAACTTTCTCTGCCTCATCGGCCGTGAACGCAACACCGCCTTGGGCGATCGCCACGCCGTATTTGGCCAGCAGGGCCTTTGCTTGATGCTCGTGGATATTCATGAATCCTCGTCCCGGCGCGCAGCTATTTTTTTGACCCTGACGGCGTTATCACACCGCGGGATGTCGGTCGCAACCATCATCGCGCCGATGACAATCACGATACCCTGATGGCTGGATCAGCGACGCGTACGACGGCGCGTCGGCGCTTGTCCGCGCCGCGGACGGGTGCTCCTGACCAGTCGCTTAGATCCTTTTTTGGCCAAGCTCGGCTCGAGCTTTTTGACCGTACTGACCAACTCGTGAACCGCTGCGATCGAGTTTTTCAGCATTTTCTTTTCACTGGCATTGAGCTCTATCTCGACAATCCGCTCGACCCCGCCGGCGCCGATTACGACCGGGACGCCAAGATAGAGATCACGCACACCGAACTGGCCGGTGAGATAAGCGGCACACGGCAAGACCCGCTTTTTGTCCTTGAGATAGGCTTCAGCCATCTGAATCGCCGAACTCGCCGGGGCATAAAATGCCGAACCGGTCTTGAGCAGACCAACGATCTCGGCGCCACCGTCGCGGGTGCGCTGCACGATTTCATTGAGCCGTTCGCGGGTGGTCCAGCCCATCTTTATCATATCGCTGAGCGGGATTCCGGCGACCGTCGAATAGCGCTCCAGCGGGACCATGGTATCGCCGTGTCCGCCCATCACCGACGCTGTGACGTCCTCGATGGATACTTTGAACTCGTCGGCGAGGAAGTAGCGAAACCGTGCCGAGTCAAGAACGCCGGCCATACCCACGACTTTGTTATGCGGTAGGCCGCTGGCCTGCTGCAGCGCCCATACCATCGCATCGAGCGGGTTGGTCACGCAGATCACGAATGCACCGGGGCAATATTTCTTGATGCCCTCGGCAACCGACATGATCACTTTGGTGTTAATGCCAATAAGATCGTCTCGGCTCATTCCGGGTTTGCGCGCTATGCCCGCCGTAACGATGACGACATCGGCGCCTCGGATGGCGCTGTAACTTTGTGTGCCAACCATACGCGAATCGAAATCATCAACCGGTGACGACTGTGCAAGATCGAGCGCTTTACCCTGGGGCAGACCTTTGACGATGTCGAAAATGACAGCGTCACCCAGATCCTTGAGCCCGACCAGGTGCGCTAGCGTGCCACCGATATTTCCGCCGCCGATCAGGGCAATCTTATTTCGCGCCATATTATATCTCCGAATTTCTTGGGCGCGGCACCAATATCCCCGTGCCCGAGCCCCCCACTACCGCGTTGTGCTGTTCGCGGTAACTAGCGCGTTTCCCATAGCATCGCAAGAACCACACCGACCGAAAATCGATGCGACCTGGATCATCGGCTCCGACCGACTTGACGTTGTGCGCTGAACCATACATATCGGCGATTGAGAGAGCCGTATTGGTTCGCGTTCTCCATAACCTTCAACATTGATCTAATAGGAGCCACAGCGATGGCTGAAGAAAGGCTCGATTTCCAGGCCGAAGTCAGCAAGCTGCTGCACATCGTCGCCAACTCGCTGTACAGCGAGAAAGAGATCTTTCTACGTGAATTGATCTCGAACGCGTCGGATGCGTGCGACAGACTGCGCTACCTCGCGCTGACCAAGCCTGAACTGACGGCCGATGATTCCGATTTTCGAATCGGCATCGAGCTCGACAAAAAGGCGAAAACGCTCAAGATTACCGACAACGGGGTCGGCATGAGCCGTGACGAACTGATTGAGAACCTGGGAACGATTGCGCGTTCGGGAACAACAGAGTTCGTCCAGGATCTTCAGGAAGATGAGGCCAAAGCTGATGGCGTCAGTCTGATCGGGCAGTTCGGCGTCGGCTTTTATTCCGGATTCATGGTTGCGAAGGAAGTTTCGGTCGAGAGCCGCAAAGCAGGCGAAAGCGAAGCCTGGATTTGGACCTCCGATGGACTAGGCGGCTTTACGGTCACCGAAGGAGCCCGCGAAGGACGCGGCACCACGGTGTCGCTAATACTTAAGAAGGGTGAGGAAGAGTTTCTCGATGAAACGCGGGTGCGCCACATCGTCAAGACCTATTCCGATCATATCGCTTTGCCAATCACGCTTGCCGGCGACGCAGCGGATGCCGACACACCGCTCAACACGGCATCGGCACTGTGGACCAGACCGAAGAAAGACATCACCGAGCAGCAATACAAAGAGTTTTATCACCACGTCGGCCACGCTTTCGACGACCCCTGGCTCACACTGCACGCCAAGGCTGAGGGCAAGATCGAATACACCCTGCTGCTTTTTGTTCCGTCAACCAGACCGCTCGACCTGTTCGACCCGCAGCGCAAGGGACGGCTCAAACTTTATGTAAAACGGGTGTTCATTACCGACGATTGCGATGAACTCATACCGTCTTATCTCCGCTTTCTACGGGGCATTGTTGACTGCGAAGATCTGTCGCTGAACATCAGCCGCGAGATGTTGCAGAACAATCCGGTGGTGCTCAAGATCCGCAAAGCGCTGATCAAACGTGTGCTCAGCGAACTCACGAAGAAAGCGGAAAAAGCGCCCGACGAGTACCTCGTCTTCTGGGACGGTTTCGGGGCGGCGCTTAAGGAAGGCATTTACGAAGATACCGACCACAAAGAGTCCCTTTTGGAGCTGGCTCGGTTCCGATCTACCCACGCGAGCGACGCATGGGTATCACTACAGGACTATGTCGGTCGGATGAAAGATGGGCAGGACGAGATCTATTATATCTCCGGCGACGATGTCGACGGCCTCCGGCGCAGCCCGCAGATCGAGGGCTTCGCGGCCAAGGGCCTCGAAGTGTTGTTGATGACCGATCCGATCGACGATTTCTGGATCAACGCGATAGGTGAATATAAGGAGAAGCGGCTCGTCTCAGCGACCCGCGGATCCATCGATCTGAACAAGTTCCAGGCTCTTGAATCAGCGGAAGCCGATAAGCCCGAGGCCGCCAGCGAAGAAGGGGTCAGCGCCCTGATCGCGCTATTGAAACTCAACCTCGATGAAAGAGTGAAGGACGTTCGTACGTCCGAGCGTCTCACCGAAAGCCCGGTCTGCCTGGTTGCCGACGAGGGTGACGTGGATATACATCTGGCGCGATTGCTAAAGCAGCACCAACAGCTCGACCAGACCGCGACACGTATCCTCGAAATCAATCCCCGCCACGAGCTGATCAAGGTTCTGGCAAAAGCGATCTCAAACGAGGGTGCCGCCGACGCCCTTGCCGATGCGGCCGAGCTGCTGCTTGAACAAGCGCTAATTCTGGAAGGCGAACCGTTGCCGGATCCGGCCGGCTTTTCTCGGCGTCTCACCGCGGTAATGGCCCGGGGGCTAGCCGCCTAGCAAAGAAGACGCGGCCCCGATGTAGGGGAGATCAGTTTGCGAGCGCCAAGCGCGCCGCACCGATTATTGCGCCGTTGCCTTCTTCTTGCACGATCACCGCACACCCGTCGCGACCGCCCATCTTGAGATCTTTGATCGGCAGCATGATGCTTAGCTCTTCAGCGTGCCCGGTATCGAGGCGTCTGATTTCGCGCACCACGTTGTGGTAGGCGAGCGTCTTGCCCGCGTTCTCGCCGCGCTCTATTGCGACATCGTTTTAGTGGTC
>CAUZWH010000079.1:0-9910 GCA_963583675.1 Alphaproteobacteria bacterium | reverse complement strand
GCCGCTGTTGAGCGTTGACTTCCCCGACTAGCTCGGCCCGGCCGAGCCACCCGGCACTACGCCTATCGATCTACTACGGCGCGTTTTTCTCTGCGATCGGGATCTATGTACCATTCTGGCCTTTGTGGCTGGCCTCACGAGGCGCACAGGCCGATGAGATCGGCATTCTCCTGGCAGCGCCCTTATGGGCAAAGGTGGTTACCAATCCTGCCATCGCGTCGGTAGTCGACCGGCGCGGCGATCGCAAACGACCGCAGGTGGTTCTCGCATTTGGCGCGTTTCTCACATTCGTGCTGTTCGTTCCGCTCGAAGGATTCTGGCCGCTCCTCATCGTTTCGTTGATCAACGGCGTATTTCTCTCCGCGATCTTGCCGATCAGCGAGAACCTGACATTGCTCACGACCTACGCCCACAAACTCGACTACGGACGGATTCGTCTGTGGGGATCGCTGACGTTCATGCTGGGCGCCGTGCTTGGCGGCGAATTGCTGACCGATGGGCCCGAGGACGTTATTTTATGGACGATCCTACTGATGCTCGGGTTAACCGTGGTGTCGTGCTTGTTACTGCCCGATACGAGGCCTGAACGGCACGAAATTCCAGCTCGCTACGCTGCGCTGTCGCTACTGCGACAGCGCAGCCTTATGGTGTTTTTCGTCGCCTCGGGATGCCTGCAGTCGGCCCACGCGGTCTATTACGGGTTTAGTGCACTCGCATGGCGCGATGCCGGTATCAGTGAACTTGAGATCGGTGGGCTATGGGCAATCGGAGTGCTCGCCGAGATCGCGTTGTTCAGCGTCTCCGGTCGCGTTGCAAGCAGGATCTCCCCAACGGGATTGATGGCGCTCGCCGGCGTAGCCAGTATCGTGCGGTGGCTACTAACGCCGCTCACCAACGATATATTTCTGCTCATTCCCGTACAGATGTTACACGCGCTTACTTATGGCGCAGCCCACATCGGTGCCATGCACTTCATCGCCCGCTCTGCGCCGCCTATGCTTTCGGCGACAGTGCAGAGCCTCTATTCGGCGGTCTCGCTCGGTGTCATTTTCGGCTCGGTCATGCTGCTAACGGGGTATCTATTTCGCAATATCGGTACGGATGCCTATTTCTTTATGGCTGGATTGTCGCTGGTCGGCCTCGCTGCCGCCATCGTGCTGAGCCGGATGTGGTCGGGAAACGAACTGGAAATTAGGAGACCGTTATGACCAGTGGCTCTGACGACAATGGCGAAGGCCAGACCGTCTGCACGGCGTGCGGCTACAACATGATCGGCGAGGTGCCCGACCTGTGTCCGTTCTGCGGCGGCGGTGCCGACAACTTCCTATCCGATAGCGCGTGCGCGGCGGCCCACCGGGTAACGGCGTTTCCGATCAACCCCAATGTCACCAGGTTCAACTCGGTGCCCCGCCTCGGCATCGAACACGCCGCGTATCGGGTCGACACCGGCGCGACAACCTTCATGATCGATTGCCCGTCCGCGTTTAACCCCGACTTGCCACGCGCCGATGTCATCGCCTTCACGCACAAAGATTTCCTCGGCGCGGCAAATCAGTACCGTGCCAGATTTGGCGCCGAAGTCTGGATTCACGAAAATGATGCCCAGCATCCTTTGGCACGCCCGTTCCCGTTCGATCGTCAATTTACCGGCGACGTCGAAGAACCGGGCATTATCGGCAAGTTCATCGGCGGTCACTCCGCTGGTTTTACCGTTTTTCTAGCGGCCCAAACGTTGTTCCCTTGCGACCTCGTGTTCGACGTCGGGGCGCGGACCCGGTTCAACCCCTTTGGGACCGGTGCCAAGGTGACGCGGGAGGCCTCGGTCGGACTTTATGAATGGCTCGAAGGGCGTGCGATCGAGACCGTTTGCGCCTGGAACTACGTCACGGATTTTGCTGGCTGGAAGTCCCGGCTCGATGCCTTGGTTGAGCGCGGTCGACCGATCGATCGCAGCCCGCAGGTTGAGCGTAGCTCAACCAACTGCCGCTATCTGTGCGAGCGCTGTGCTTTGGTCTACGACCCGCTGCTCGGCATGCCCGAGGACAGAATTGCACCGGGGACACCGTTCGTGGACATTCCAGATGACTGGCAATGCCCCGATTGCCAGGTCACCAAAGCCGATTTTGTACCCCTAGACTAACTAACCCCGTTTGCGGGACCGCTTTTTGGGGCGCTCTAGCGACCGCCAATCAACCGATCGCTCAAACGCCGCCGCGGCGCGGTAGATCGTGCTTTCATCCCAATGTTTGGCGACCAGCATCAGCCCGACAGGACAGCCATCCACCATCCCGCAGGGAATCGAAATAGCAGGGTGGTGGGTCAGATCGAACGGGCAGGTATTTTCGGTGTTGGTCAATGCGTTGCCGATCACGGCTTCAGGCGATGCGTCGCGCGGCGGCAGCGGCTGAGCTGTCCTGATTACGGTCGGCAACAACAGCAGATCGTATCGCGCAAGTGCATCGTCATAGGCCTCGCGCAAACGCCGGACCAAGTTGCGCGCCTTGCCGTAGTAATGGCCGTTGGTCGTGGTTCGCACGTATTCCCCCATCAACATCGCGACCCGCAAATTGTGGGGGAGCTCATTGGCGTGGCTACGCCACTGAGCGATTCTGTCGCTCAGACTAGGAAGGTAGAGACCGCCGTGGTTGGTACCGAATCCATTGCCGAGCATCATGTTGCTGTAGTAGCCCTCGCGCCCAAATCCGAGCCACACACACATGGCATCGCGGTGCCATGGGATCGATACGCTCTCGATGCCGGCACCGAGTTCAGCGAAATACCCGGCTGCGTGCCGAACGGTTTCATCGATCTCAAGCATGGCATTGGGTTGGCCAAACCCTTCTTCAAGCACGCCGATCGTAAGGTCTGAGACATCCCCACCCAGCGCTTTCGTGTAGCGCGAGATCTTAGGATTGGGCGTTGCCAGCCGCGTATCGATACCGTCAGGTCCGGCGATGGCCTCGAGCAGCAAAGCGTTGTTCGCAACATCCGCGGTAATCGGGCCCGCATGATCGACATTGAATTCCGACGACATGATGCCGGTGTAGGGCACCAGGCCGTAGGTCGGTTTGAGTCCATAGAGACCGCAATGCGATGCCGGAATCCGCACTGACCCGGCTTGGTCGCCACCGATCGCCATATCGATCTCGCCGGCGGCGACCAGCGCGGCGCACCCCGACGACGACCCACCTGTCGTATAGCCCGGCTTGATCGGATTTTCGACCATACCGGTGGCACTGGTGTGGCTCCCGCTCGATGCCGAGAAGAATTCACAAACCGCCTTTCCGGCGATCTCTCCACCGGCATCGAGGATACGCGTGACGACTGTCGCGTCGGTCTCAGGGATATATCCTTCGAGAAACGAAGCGCCATTCATCATCGGTACGCCAGCGACGCACACTGTATCCTTGACGACGACTCGTTTGCCGCGAAGTTTGCCACGCGAAGCGCCTTTAATGTCGGTTTTTACCAACCATGCATTATAAGGATCTTCATCCGCTAACGGACGATAGCCGGGCGTTCTTGGATATTTTACTTCGGGCAGGTAATCGGGGATTTCGTCGAGCCGTTGATAAGCCGGCATCGAGCGCGCGATGACGTCGCGATAACAGGTTAGTTCGTCGTCGGCGAGATCAAAACCGATTCGCTCGGCGACGCGACGCAATTGATCATTTGTTGGCAAGGTGACGGTCATGCATTTCTCCTGACAAGATCGTCACTGTGACGCTAATTGACGCCATGGAGAAAAGAAAACTGCCACCCCGAGAGGTGGCGGTTCGAGACCCGGACTGTCGAACTCTTTATCCTGTGGGCAAAGACAGCGCGCTAGGCGGCAACTTTTGCCACGTTTGCTTCGATACGCAGCTTGTCGACGCCGTACCAACTGGCAAGAAGTTTGAGGAGCGCTCCCTTGCGACCGCAATTGGCGCAGCGAACTTCAGGAGCATAGGCCTCCACGAAGATCGTCTCACCGCACCGGCAGTCAACGAGCATGCCCTTCCAGATTTGTTCGACAATTTTCACAATTTTACCTCGACGGGGCTGCCAAAATATTTAACAAGCAACAGAGCTCTGCAAGCAATGTGCCCGTGCCGTAGACGACGCCGGCAGCCAATTCGTGGTTAAATATTCCTTGGCGCCGACGTGGCGCCCAACTCAAACCAGGAAGGAGAACATCCGATGCCCGACGTCGTACCGCATCTGAAATTGACGCAGGAAGGCGCTCTCAAGCTACTCGACGCGGCGGTAGCAAAAGCTGAAGGAAACAAGACGCCGATGTGTATCGCGGTGGTCGATGATGGCGGCAACCTGCTTGCGTTCATACGGATGAACGGCGCCAAAATCCACAGCATCGACACATCAATTTCGAAAGCGCGGACAGCGGTATCAACACGCACCCAGACCGGCGGCATTCCCTACGAACTAAGCATGAAACTCGCGCTCGCCAGTGGCGGTAAGTACACAAATCTCAATGCCGGCCTACCCATCATCGTCGATGGCCATGTGATCGGTGGCATCGGTGCCGGATCGGGTAGTGGGGCCGAGGATTTGGAAGTTACCAAGGCCGCCGTTGCCGTAATCAAGGGTAGCCAGAGTTTCGACGCTGCAGAGGCTTTCCCCGCTTGAAGGTATCGCGCCTGAACTTGTCTCGACGGCAGCTGACCGGGCTGTTTGTCGCGGTGCTGTTGCTAGCCGGTTGCGACGGCGTTGGCCTGCTCGCAACCGGCGGCTCATCGAGCAGGGTCAACTTTGGCCTGTCGCTAAATCTCGACCTACTTCCCCTTGGACACAAACAGGCCAAACCCAACAAAGCGCCCCCCCCCCGAGACAGTGGTGGACGAAGCCGACAAACCTGCCAAAAATAGTGAAGAGAATGCCGCGGAGAGTATCGAGGAGACGCCGTGATTTTTCGTCAGCTGTTCGACAACGTATCATCGACGTACACCTACCTTATGGCAAATCGACGCGGCGCTGACGCGCTGATTATCGATCCCGTCTACGAGCGTGTTGAGCACTATCTCAGATTGCTAGGAGAGCTAGATCTCAAACTCGCCAAGGCGGTCGATACGCACGTTCACGCCGACCACATCACCGGGCTCGGCGAACTTCGCGATCGAACTAAGTGCATCACCGTTATAGGCAGGACATCGGCCGTGGATGTCGTATCAATGCGTGTCGACGACGGCGATGTGATCGAGGTCGAAGGGATCCGCCTGGAAGTCATACACACCCCCGGTCACACCAGCGATTCCTATTGTTTCAAAATGCCCGATCGGGTTTTTACGGGCGATACCCTGCTCATCCGAGGCACCGGCCGTACCGACTTCCAGCACGGTGACCCGGCCAATGCCTATCATTCGCTGTTTGGCAAATTGTTGACGTTGCCTGACGAAACCCTGGTCTACCCCGGCCACGACTATAAAGGTGACACGGTCAGTACGATCGGCGAGGAACGCGCTCACAATCCGCGATTACAAGTGCAGTCGGCCGCGGAATATGTCGCGTTGATGAATAACCTCAACCTTGCTAATCCGAAGATGATGGATGTTGCCGTACCGGCCAACCAACGCATCGGCCTTCAACAAACCGCGGATGGTGACGACACCTGGTCGGTTGTAGCTGGCGAGGCCTTGAGCGAGGCTGGGACGCAGGATGTTCTCGTAATCGACCTCCGAGACACCTCTGAGCGCAGGCGGGACGGCGTCATACCGGGCTCGGTCCACGTTCCCTATGCCGATATGGAGCTTGCCGTGCGCCCGGGCGGCCTGATTCACTACGAGGCGATACAGGGTGCCAAGCGCATCATGTATTATTGTGCCTTTGGCGAAAGATCAGCGCTCGCCGTGCAAACCTCACGCGACGCCGGATTGTTCAATGTGTGTCATATCGTCGGCGGAATCGGCGCTTGGTAAGAGGCCGGTAGCGACCTCAACATGCCGACGCCGTTGACCTAGTTATACCTGGTCGCCGCGCTCGGAGCGCTACTGTGCGAACCCGGCGTTGGGAAAGAACGCCTGCTGTCCGTGAATTCGAAACGAGGCGATCGCCGCCTGCCCAGCCCCTGAGAGCAACCAGCCAACGAAATCGCCCGCGAGGCCTTCGCGAACATGTGGGTGGCGCGCCGGATTAACCGGGATAACACCGTATTGGTTGTGGAGGATCGGGTCTCCGGATACTTGAATTTCGAGATTCCGCTTATTTGCAAAACTTAGCCAGGTTGCCCGATCGCTCAAGGTGGATGCACCAAGCGCCGCGGCGACGTTGAGGGTGGCGCCCATCCCGCTGCCGGTTTCTCGGTACCAGGTCCCGCTGGCAATGCGGGGATCGAACCCGGCGGCAGCCCACAACGCCATTTCCTTCTTGTGCGTTCCGCTGTCGTCACCACGCGAAATAAACAGCCTTCTGTCGCCCGCGATCCGCAGCAGCGCATCGACGACGTTATCACCGCGAGATTGCGCGGGTTTCGGGCCTACGATCACGAAATCGTTGTACATCACGTCGTACCGGCGAGTGCCGAACCCTTCGGCGACGAACCTCTCCTCTGAGGGCCGATGGTGGACCAGCAGGACATCGGCATCGCCCCGTTGGGCAATCCGAACCGCCTGCCCAGTACCAACCGCGACAACCCGCACGGAAATACCAGTTTGTTTCTCGAACCGGGGCAAGATATGGGCAAACAACCCCGAATTTTCAGTCGAGGTCGTCGACGCCAGAACGATGAAGGGTTGTTTGGCAAAGCCAGAATCGGCAGCAACTACAATACCAAACAAGGCCGCTGCGAGGATCGCCGCCGCGACAGCAGCGCGAGCCGCACTCGCGCATCTCACCAAACGAGGCGGCCCTCGATGAACGCGCGGGCGTCGACGCTTTGGGGCGCCGCGAAAAACTCGTCCGACGGTGCGTGTTCGACCGAACACCCCCGACAAAGAAAGAGCACGTCATCGGACATCCGGCGCGCTTGCGCCATATCGTGCGTGGTCATCACAACTTTGGTACCGGCCTGATGGACCCTCAGTAGCAGCTCTTCGATGGCGCGCGTGGCGCTTGGATCAAGGTTCGCCGTCGGTTCGTCGAGAAACAGGACCTGCGGCCGCGTTACCCAGGCACGCGCAATCGCGACCCTCTGCTGCTCACCGATCGATAACCACCGCGCGGGCCGTTTTGCGAAGCGATCAAGACCCGCCAATGCCAGCGCTTCGCCGACGATCTCGTGGCGCTCCCGGCGTGGGATGCGACGCAGCTTAAGTGCGTATTCAACATTGGCCCTGACCGACCGGCGCAGCATGACCGGGCGCTGAAACACCATTGCCTGGTAGCGCTTGGCCGCCTTGCCATAAGGACCATTCCAAGCGATCTCGCCGCTGCTCGGGACGATCAGCCCGTGCGCCAGCTTAAGGGTGAGCGTCTTGCCACAGCCGTTAGGACCGAGAATGACGGTGAACGTCGCCGGATCGATACGAAAGTTCAGTCGATCCAGTAGCTGGTTCGCACCAACGCTTAGCGACACATCGCGAAACTCGAGCGGCAGGATGCCGACCGAACCGCTGTCAACCCCCTTTAGCCGCGTGCGGACATCGTCGAGGGAAAAAATCTGACTCATCGAAACCTCGTCTAGACCGCGCTATGTCGCGGCGCCGTGCCCTCATTCACGAGAAAAACTGTTGCGTTCACCACCACCGAGAGCAGCACAAGCAGGAACCCCAAACCGAGGGCAAGTCCAAGATCGCCGCGGCTTGTTTCAAGAGCGATCGCCGTCGTCATTACCCGCGTGAGATGATCGATATTCCCACCCACGATGATCACCGCGCCGACCTCCGCGCTGGCGCGCCCGAACCCGGCCAATACCGATGTTCCGAGTTGAGAGCGCGCGTCCCAAAGGAGCGTGGGAATTGCCGAGCGGCGGTCGGCACCGAACGAGCGTAACTGATCGGCATATTCGGCCCACAGCTCTTCAATGGTTTGCCGGCTCAATGCGGCGATGATCGGCGTTACGAGCACCGTCTGCGCGATGATCATGGCGGTCGGCGTGTATAGCAAACCGAATACACCAAGCGGGCCCGAGCGGGATAACAACAGATATACCGCAAGCCCGACCACCACCGGTGGGAGACCCATCAACGCGTTGATCAGCACCACTAAGCCGGTACTCCCCGGAAACCGAAACAAAGCGATCGCAGCCCCCAACGGTAGCCCGACAATCGTCGCAATCGCGACCGCCGCAAGGCTCACCCCCAGAGATAAGCCGACGACTTCCAACAAGCTGGGGTCAAGCGTGTAAACCAGCCGCATGGCGCTGGCGAATGCTTGGGTAAATTCGTCCATCTATCTGAACCGCGAGCTATGCGCCCGGTTGGATGAACTCAATTGTGAGGCCGTCGTCGTTGGTCGCATAGACGATCCGCCGGCCGGCATTGGGCTCGTTGTCTGAGGTTTGGATGGGGCCGTGCGCCTGATAGCCGTGCGCCTGTGCGGCAACCATCGCCGCTTCGATGTTATCGACGTCGAGCGCAATATGGGTAAAGCCCGCATCGCACGGACGCCCCTGGACCCGGCCCCGGTCCGGTGGGTTGTCGTATTCAATGAATTCGAGGCGATGGCCCGGGGCATCCACGGACACCACCGTGATCGAAGCCCCGGGAACGCCGGTCACCTCCGATGCCATCTTCGGATCCCGGGTCAGCTTCTCGGTTGCCGGGAATCCAAGAACGTCGCGGTAAAATGCCAAGGTTTGATCCAAATCGGACACGGTAAAGCTCGTGTGATTGGTACCCAGCACCCTAAATTTCGTCATTTTCGACCTCCTACACCGCGATGTGATGCGTCACCATAACATTTCTCTTGGTCGCAACTTAACCGGCAGAATGCGCCATTGATGATCGCCGGACTCTCCCGCATCATGGGCGGATATAGTCGAGGACGGCCTGGAGGAAACCATGACGCAAGAAGAGGTGAGCGCCCACAGCGGACCCGGCTATGCGGTACATCCGGGATACGCCATCGATGTCGAGGTGAGCGCGCGCCAGGTTCGCGGTGTTTTTGCCGGCCAGGAAATTGTCCGGACGACGGCTGCATTGCTTGTCCGTGAAACCGCGCACAAACCGGTTTACTATTTTCCCCAGGCCGATGTGCGAATGGATTTACTGACGCGAACCGACCACAGCACGCACTGCCCGTTCAAGGGGGACGCGTCTTATTGGACCCTCGGGATTGGCGATCGGGTTTCCGAAAACGCCGTCTGGAGTTACCTCGATCCCTATGTCGAGGTCCCCGAGATCAAGGACCACGTAGCCTTCTACTGGAAAGAAATGGATGCCTGGTTCGAAGAAGACGAAGAAATCTTCGTCCACACGCGCGACCCCTATAAACGGATCGATGCGGTGCCGTCACAACGCGAAGTAAAAGTGACGGTGGGCGGCGAGATCGTCGCCCAGTCGACCAATGCCCACTTCTTATTCGAGACAGGCCTGCCAACCCGTTACTACCTGCCTCGGAACGACGTCCGTTCAGACCTGATGACGTCCTCCGGCACCGTCACCCGGTGCCCTTATAAGGGGATCGCCGAGTATTACGATCTAAAGATCGGTGACCAAACCTACGATGATCTGGTTTGGACCTACCCCGATCCCATTGCTGAGTGCCCGAAAATCAAAGACCTGCTCTGCTTCTTCAACGAACGGGTCGACGCGATCCATGTCGACGGCGAACTCGTACCGAACGTCAAGACCCCCTGGTCGCCGCGCTAAGGCGCCCCCACGGCGGCCTAGTTCCCCGTGAGGGATAGTCCCGCTTAACCCCTGTTAGTCCCACCTATTCTGCACCAGACCGAAATCCTTCCTGGTCCTTGCATCGTTAGATGTGAAAACGACGTCGGCCACGAATCGATGTCGTAAACCATCTTGCGACGAGGGAG
>CAUZWH010000078.1:0-9937 GCA_963583675.1 Alphaproteobacteria bacterium | reverse complement strand
GTCGCCGGTACCGCGCTAACGCTGGTAAGTGCAGCCGTTGTCGTCGCCGGCGATCTCGTTTGGGGCGGCGCTATCTTTATCATCGCCGGCACTTTGGACACGCTTGACGGCACCCTGGCCCGTATTTCCGGATTGGCCTCGGCACGTGGCGCGTTTATTGATTCAACACTCGATCGTGTTTCCGAAGGGGCGATGTTTGCAGCGCTCGCATACTATTTTTCGGTGCGCGGCGCGCCGGTAGATGTTGCGATCGTGGTTGTCACGTTGTTGGGTTCGGTAATGGTGAGTTACACACGCGCGCGGGCCGACGCGCTCGGCATCGACTGCAGCTCTGGGCTTGCAACGCGTGGCGAACGCGTATTTGTGCTCGGCCTGGGAATGATTTTCGGCTGGCCCGCCATCGCGATCTACGTCTTAGCGGTGACCACGGCCTACACCGCGGTGCAACGGATTACCACCGTACTGCGAGCGCTACCAGCGGCCGCGGCTGAAGGTGAGAGCGAAAAGCCCGCCGGGTAAACGACCGGTGCGCGCTCGTTCGACTAGAGAATAAACTTCGAGAGATCGGAATCCTTGGCGAGTTCGCCGACCTGCTCCTGTACATAATTGGCATCGATTGAGAAGGTCGAACCGGGCCGATCGGTTGCGGTGAAGCTGATCTCGTCAAGCAGACGCTCCATGACCGTGTGCAGGCGTCGGGCGCCGATATTTTCGATGCTGGTATTGATCTCCGCGGCGAGGTCGGCGATCGCATCAATCGCGTCCTCAGAAATCTCGAGGCGAACGTCCTCGGTCCCCATGAGTGCGGTGTACTGCTTGATTAGACTAGCTTCCGGCTCGGTCAGGATAAGACGGAAATCATCGCGTGTGAGTGCCTTGAGCTCGACCCGGATCGGCAACCGACCCTGTAGCTCCGGCAGCAGATCCGAGGGCTTGGCAAGCTGAAACGCGCCTGAGGCGATGAACAATATATGGTCGGTTTTCACCGTCCCGTGTTTGGTGGGAACCGTTGTGCCTTCGATGAGGGGCAACAAATCGCGCTGCACGCCTTCGCGGCTAACATCGGCACCATGCGCGTCCGAACGCGCCGTGATCTTGTCGATCTCGTCGAGAAACACGATGCCGTTTTGCTCGACTGAGTTGATCGCCTCTTTTGTGAGTTTCTCCGGATCAAGCAGCTTGTCACTTTCCTCATCAATGATCAGTTCGAACGCATCTTCAACGGTCAAACGGCGTTGCGTGGTGCGATTGCCCAGCGCTTTTCCTAGCATATCGTTGATATTGAGCATTCCCATTTGTGCGCCCGGCATACCGGGGATTTCGAATGTCGGCATTCCGCCGGAGCTGTCCGTGACTTCAAGCTCGATTTCTTTGCTGGCGAGTTCCCCGGCGCGCAGCATTTTGCGGAACTTGGCACGCGTATCGGCGCTGGCCGTGTCGCCGACGAGAGCATCGAGAATTCGCTCTTCGGTGGCAAGTTCAGCGCGCGCGTGCACTTCTTGACGGCTGCGCTCGCGGTTCATATTGAGAGCAATCTCAACAAGGTCTCTGACGATCTGCTCAACGTCGCGCCCGACATAGCCGATTTCGGTGAACTTAGTCGCTTCGACCTTGAGGAAAGGCGCTTGAGCGAGCTTGGCGAGGCGGCGCGAAATTTCGGTTTTCCCGACCCCGGTCGGCCCAATCATCAAAATGTTCTTGGGCAGAACCTCTTCACGCAGATCCTCAGGCAGTTGTTGCCGGCGCCATCTGTTGCGCAACGCAATCGCTACCGCTCGTTTGGCGTCTCCTTGGCCGATGATGTAGCGATCGAGCTCTGAAACGATCTCGCGCGGCGTAAACGATGTGTTCGGTCGTGGCGCAATTTTGGTAGCAACGGACATATTCGGATTTTCTCTTTCAGGCCGGCCGTACTCAGAGAGTTTCGACCGTAATCTCGTTATTAGTGTAGATGCAGATATTCGCTGCGATGCCCATGGCACGACGGGCAATAGCTTCGGCGTCCATATCATCGCGGTCGGCCAACGCCCGCGCGGCCGCGAGCGCGTAATTGCCGCCGGATCCAATCCCGATCAACCCGTCATCCGGTTCAAGCACGTCACCGGTGCCCGATAGCAGCAAACTCACCTCGCGATCGGAGACCGCCATCATGGCTTCCAGACGGCGCAGGTAACGGTCCGTGCGCCAGTCTTTGGCAAGCTCAACGCATGCACGCATCAATTGCCCGCTGTGTTTCTCGAGCTTGGCTTCAAGCCGCTCGAACAGCGTGAAGGCGTCGGCGGTTGCGCCTGCAAATCCGACAATGACCTTTCCCTCCGACAAGCGACGGACTTTCTTGGCGCTCGCTTTCATAACGGTGTCGCCAGCAGTTACCTGACCGTCGCCGGCAACGACAATTTTGTTGCCTTTGCGTACCGATAGAATCGTGGTGCCGTGCCAGTCAGCCGATAACGCCATTGTCGTTATTAGTTCCTGCGGATGAGTCGGGTGGGATATTTACAACACCCAGCTAAGTTAAGAAACCGGGTGGATTGCCGAGTCTAGTCATTGGGCCAGGATCTGAATGTGGTCGTCGATGCGTGGCTGGTCAAGACGTGATGGATCGAACGCCCGTGTGGGAGCCGCTTAACTTGCGATTTTTCGATGGTTGCGATAATGCCACCAAGGCAGTAAAGGGCCCTAGATATGCGCCAGGCAACTCTCGAACGAAAAACTCGCGAAACTTCCATCGAGGCGGCCGTCAATCTCGATGGCACCGGCAGGTATGAAATATCGACCGGAATTGGCTTCCTCGATCACATGCTCGAACAGTTGTCACGGCACTCGCTGATCGATATTCGACTGCGCGCCGAGGGTGATCTTCACATCGACCATCACCACACCAATGAAGATACAGCTTTGACCATTGGTGCCGCATTTGATCAGGCACTAGGGGATCGGCGCGGGATTAATCGTTACGGAACTGCAATGATACCCATGGACGAAGCCTTGACCCGGGTTGCGGTCGACTTGTCGAACCGACCCTACCTGGTGTGGAAAGTCGACCTACGGCAGCCGAAACTCGGCAGCATGGACACTGAGCTATTCAAAGAGTGGTTCCATGCTTTCGCACAGGCCGGCGGCATGACGCTGCACATTGAAAATCTTTATGGTGTCAACAGCCATCACATCGTTGAATCCTGCTTCAAAGGCCTGGCGCGCAGCCTACGCGCTGCTGTTGAACTCGATCCGCGCCGCGAACAGGATGTACCATCCACCAAAGGCGTGCTTGGCGGCTCGTTGTAAGCGCTTGGGTATGCGTCTTGGCAGGCGACTGAAAGCATGAAGCTCTACACGGTCCACCAGAAGCCCTACTGGCAGGTTAGCGAGACGAGTATGGCGGATCAGTCGGTGTTTTTCGTGCGCGAGGGGTTTAGCTGGTTTGCTCTAGTTGTGCCGCTGATCTGGGCGTTGTGGCACCGGCTCTGGCTGGTCGCGGGAGCCTTCATATTGGTGGGCGCGGTTTTTAACCTGACGGTTTTTCTACTGGCGATCGAGGAGCCCTACGCATCGATTCTCGGCGGCGCCCTACTTTTGTGGGTTGGATTTGAAGCCAACGACCTGCGGCGGTGGTCGCTCCGGCGAGCAGGCTGGCGCGATCTTAGCATCGTCAGCGGGCGCGACCGCAACGAAGCCGAGTGGCGTTTTTTTGCTGCGGAGCGAAATCAGCCGAGCGCAGCTTAGTCGGTAGATATCGGTCGCATTCAAAAAACACGGTTGGTGGGAGGACGTGGTTTGACCCAGCGGGTGGTCATCATCGACTACGGTTCGGGCAATTTGCGATCCGCCGCGAAATCGTTTGAGCGGGCAGCAAGCGATAGTTCGGTCCCAATCGACCTGCGTGTGACTGCGGCGGCGCAAGACGTTGCTGCCGCCGACCGAATCGTACTGCCAGGGGTCGGTGCATTCGCTGCTTGCTACAACGGTCTCAGCGCGATTCCGGGTATGATCGAGGCACTTGAGGAGGCCGTAATCGAACGCGCCCGCCCGTTCCTTGGGATTTGTGTTGGGATGCAACTGATGGCGATCTCGAGTGCCGAACAAGGTAATCACCCGGGACTTGGATGGATCGCTGGAAATGTCGTTGCGATCGAAGCAGCTGATGGGGATCGGCCCGAATTACAATCAAATGAGCTCCCCGGTCGGCGCCGGGTCCCGCACATGGGGTGGAACGAGTTGGAAATTCTGTCTGCCGGTCATCCTTTGCTGGCCGGTCTGGGCGATGGCGCCAGCGTATATTTCGTGCACAGCTACCAGTTTCGTGCGCACGACCGTTCCGACGTGCTTGCAACAGCATCCTATGGTGATCACATAACGGCGCTTATCTGCCATAACAATATGGCTGGTACCCAATTTCACCCGGAGAAGAGCCAGAGTGTTGGCTTGCGAATGATCACCAATTTTCTGAACTGGCGACCCTGATGGCAGCTGAAACCGACATCGAACGTGTTGATGAGTTCCGTGCCGGCGATATCGACGCAATTTGCGGAGCGACCGAACAGGCGATCGAGGACGGGCTTGGCTTTGACTGGATAAAGAAACCGTCGCGACAACTTCTCGAAGCGTATTGGCGTGGCGTGTTGCTGGTGCCCGATCGGGCCTTATTTGTCGCGCGTCTCGAGGGTATGATTGTCGGCACGTCGCAGTTGGTTAAGCCCTCGCATAACAATGAAGCTGGCAACTTCAATGCGACAATAACCACATTTTTCGTCGCGCCCTGGGCGCGCGGACACGGTCTAGCGCGGGGCTTGCTCGACACCGTCATCAGGCATGCGCGTCGCGAAGGATTTAAGATGCTTAGCCTTGACGTCCGCGAAACTCAGACCGCGGCAATCAGCCTTTATGAAAGTGCGGGGTTCAAACGCTGGGGCGCCAAGCCTAATTACGCTTATGTTGACGAGCGTTTCATCGCCGGTCACTTCTATTTCAAAGACTTAGAAACGTAGAATGATCGTGTTGCCGGCCATCGACCTGAAAGATGGCGCGTGCGTGCGCCTGCGCCAGGGTGACATGGCTCGGGCAACCGTATTTTCCAACGATCCCGCAGCCCAAGCGCAGCAATTTGTTGCTGAGGGCGCATCGTGGCTTCACGTGGTGGATCTTAACGGGGCGACGACTGGGGTTCAGGTTAACGGTCCTTCGGTCGAGGCCATCCTTGACGCAATCGACATCCCGATCCAACTCGGCGGCGGGATTCGAGATATCGAAACAATCACGAACTGGATCGAAAGAGGCGTAGGCCGGATCGTTCTCGGCACGGCGGCGATCCGTGATCCAGATCTTGTAAGACGTGCTTGCGAGAAATATCCCGAGCAGGTGACCATCGCTATCGACGCACGGAGCGGCCGAGTGGCGACAGATGGATGGGTGACCGATGCCGGTCGGGATGCGCTCGATGTCGCCCACGATTTCGAGGACAGTGGGATCGCGGCGATCGTTTACACCGATATTGAACGTGATGGCGTTTTGAGTGGTGTTAACGTCGAAACGACGGCGGCGCTAGCGCGTGCCGTGACCGTGCCGGTTATCGCCTCGGGCGGGGTCGCATCACTGGACGATATCCGCGCGCTTAAAGAACACGAGCAAGATGGAATCGTTGGCGTGATTGCCGGGCGATCAATTTACGACGGACGAATGTCGCTGGCCGCGGCACTTGCTATTGCCGCTTGATGTCGCCGTGCTGAAAGCGCGTATCATTCCCTGCCTCGATGTCGCTGGCGGACGGGTCGTCAAAGGTGTCAACTTCGTCAATCTGGTCGACGCCGGCGACCCGGTCGAGCAAGCACGGGTCTATGATGCCGAAGGCGCCGACGAATTGTGTTTTCTTGACATAACCGCAAGCCACGAGGGGCGCGATACGCTCTACGATGTCGTTCGAGGTACCGCGGAGCAATGCTTCATGCCGCTCACCGTGGGCGGCGGTGTGCGGACAACCGATGACGTACGTACGCTTCTGAACGCCGGCGCGGATAAGGTTGCGATCAATACCGAGGCCGTTCGAAACCCTGCCTTCGTCGCCCAAGCGGCCGAGCGGTATGGCAGTCAATGCATCGTCGTGGCGATTGATGCCAAATCCGATGGTAGCGGTGGATACCAGGTGTATACCCACGGTGGTCGTCGCGCGACGGGCCTTGGGGCGGTTTCGTGGGCGCGGCGCATGGCGCAAGCCGGTGCGGGTGAGATCCTGTTAACCTCAATGGATCGCGACGGCACCCGCGAGGGGTACGATATTGACCTTACAAGAGCGGTCGCCGATGCGGTTCCGATCCCGGTTATCGCGTCGGGCGGAGTCGGAACGTTGGCCCATTTGGTGAGTGGCGTCCGTGAGGGTCATGCCACGGGCGTGCTGGCTGCGTCGATATTCCATTTTGGTGACTATACGATCCACCAGGCAAAAGCAGCGATGGCAAATGCGGGACTGCCTGTGCGGCTCGCGTGAGGCACTCGGCCGACGCGCCCGGGTGAACGCTCAGCATCACCCTCAGGTGACACTGGCGGCCAAATCTGATACGCGACCGCAACGGATCGCAATTCGCGGGGCGGCGCTATGAATTCGACGCCAACAGATGACGACCATGCTCGAACAGCCGAACTCCTCGCCAGGCTGTCGGCGACAATCGAGGCGCGGCGCCACGCCGACCCGGCTGACTCTTATGTTGCGAGATTGTTTGCGGGGGGCACGGCCTTGATCGCAAAAAAAGTCGGCGAGGAGGCCGTCGAAACTGTCCTTGCGGCATCGAGTGAGGAGCCGCAGGCGGTGATTCGCGAAAGCGCAGATCTAATGTTTCATTTAATGGTGCTGTGGTCGCATTGCGGGGTCGGGTTCGCCGATATCGCGGCCGAGTTGGCGCGCCGCGAGGGCCTGTCAGGCCTGGAAGAAAAACGACAACGTCCGGCAGCATCATAGCCGACAAGGCCCGGGGAAAAGTCTAACGGAGAACTTGAAGGTTCGGATATGTCCTACGATCGTGACAATATCTTTGCAAAAATTCTCCGCGGTGAGATTCCGTGCGCCAAGCGCTACGAGGACGATTACGCACTTGCCTTCGACGATGTCAGTCCAGCCCGCCCAATCCACGTGCTCGTAATACCCAAGGGCGAATTCGTCTCTATGGACGACTTCTCGGCCACCGCAAGCGTTGAGCAAATTGCAGGTTTTTTTCGGGCCGTTGGTGAAGTTGCGCGCCAGTGCGGTGTTGCCGAGACCGGCTACCGCCTCATCGCCAACACCGGGAACGACGGTCATCAGGAAGTGCCCCACTTCCACATCCATGTTGTGGGCGGGGCTTCGGCCGGGCCCATGCTTCGGCGCCACACGCCCTAGTGCATGAACAATAGCCGCGGCGGCGTGCCGCCTGTGGGCGGCGGTGCTACTCTTGGCATCGCACTCATTGTGTTTAGCGCCCTTACCCTTGCGACTAAGGGAATCGCAATCAAGTTTCTGCACGCTGATGATGTCAACGTTATTACCATGCTGTTTGTGCGGAACCTCGCGGCCGCGCCATTTTTCTGGATGTTCGCAGTACTCCGGCTTGGTGGTTCCCAGATTTTCGACGTCAGGCCCAGCGCAATGGCCGCGGCTGCCGGGGCCGGCATCTTTTGCTACTACCTAGGTGGCCTCGCCGACTTCGCCTCGCTTGAGTTCGTGGACGCCACCGTGCAACGCATGTTGATGTTCACCTATCCGGCGATGGTCGTGATGCTGGAGTCGTTACGACGACGTGGCGCACCACCCCGCCGGCAGATAATGGCCTTAACGCTGACGAGCGCAGGCCTGTTCCTGGTCCTCGGTGGGCTCGGCAACGGGTTTGGCAGGGGCGTAGACCAGTGGGGCATCGTGCTTGCGCTGTTCGCCGCGTTTACGGTTGCGGTCTATTTGCTGGTTAATCAGACCTATGCGCGAATAATCGGCAGCATTCGATTTCTCATTTACGCTCAAACAGGTGCACTCGGCGCGATGGCGTGTCACTTCGCCGTCTCGATAGAAACGGTTGATCTGGACTTACCGCCGCGCGCCTGGCTGGTTTTGGCTTATCTGTCGGTCTTCGTAGCGGTTTTGAGCTGGCTTGCGATCGCCGAGGGCGTGCGTCTGATCGGTGCGACGCGGGCGGCATTGCTCAGCACGGTAGGGCCGCCGGCAACGGTGTTGCTCGCTTATCTATTGCTCGGCGAAGTTATGACACCGACCCAATTGACTGGTGCCGCGGTTATCGTTTTCGGCGTGGTCGTGCTCGAGGTCCGTCTTCCGCGCGCGCGGCGTTGAGTTGGTTGCAAGCAAGACCGGGTTCGGCTCTTTCCCTAGACCCGTGAGATCAGTTCGTCTTCCGAAAGCTTTGGTTCTGGATCCGGTTCCGGGTCGGGATCAGGTGGCTTTGGAGTTGCGCCGTTGTCGAGCGGGAGGTCGCGGGCGCGTTCGATCAAGTGGATTTTCATCTTTTCCTTGCGGCCGCGAATGGATACATCGGCGGATGGAAACGCCGAAAGATCGATATTCGCCAACCGTGCAACGTCACTAGAGACCACTAGCTGACATTTGAACTCCTTGGTCATAGATTCGAGGCGGCTTGCGGTGTTCACGACATCGCCGATGGCGGTGACCGACTTCACTTGGCCATGACCCATTTCACCAACGATCGCGTTGCCGGTGTGGATACCGATGCCGATCCGGAGCGGTTCGTCGAGATCATCTTCCAATGCCTCGTTCATTTCCTCCATTGCTTTGCCCATGCCACGAGCGGCGGCGAGTACATGGCGGCAGCCGTCGGCAGGATCTGATGTCAGGCCGAACAGTGCCATGATTCCATCACCGATAAACTTGTCGACATAACCGCCCTCACTTTCGATCACGGTCCCCATCGATCGAAAATACTGATTGAGTACAAAGACCACATCGTAGGGCAGCTTTTTTTCCGAGAACTGCGTGAAAGCGCGAATATCGGCGAACAGGATCGCGATCTCGCGTTCATTGCCCTGTAGCGTGCGTTGGAACTCAAAGCCATGTTGGGGCTCAGCGTTGGGCGGCAACAGGGGAATGACATCGAGATCGTGGGTCGGTCGCAGCTGACAGGCGAGGCGTACGTGTTCGGCAGCACCGACGCGCTTAAGCACGCGCAGCTCTTCGTCACTCGGTTCGGGTAGGTTTTCGCGGCCCTTACCGCAACGAACGCGGCAGGTCGAGCAGCGTCCGCGCCCGCCGCATACCGAGGCGTGAGGGATGCCGGCGCTGCGGCTGGCATCGAGGATTGTCGCCCCCCGCGAGGCGGTGACGCGGCGTCCATCGGGATAGCCGATGACGACCGCGCCGCGTAGTTTTTCAATCAGGAACCGACCGTAGCGGATAAACGGCAATAGTAACAAGATTGCTGCCATCCCCCACAGGCCGTTGCGTTGGAAGGCATAGGCCTGGCCAACGGCTGCGTTGACATCTTCAGGGAAATTCATCAGTTGTTGCGCGGCTTCGAGCCAGTCGGGATCGCGCAACAACAACTCCACCTCGCGGCCGGCGCTGGCATACCCCGCGAGCGCGAGCAGCGGTAGTACCAAGGCAAAGGAGTAGAGGTAGGTATAGCTACTGGCATACCAGGGCTTGAGGCGAATCCACATGTGCATGCCGAGGCAGCCGTGGAGCCAGGCGGCGATCAAAGCCGTAACCAACCGCAGGGCTTCCCAGGGTGCACTAATCCAGGTGGCCATAAATACGTACGCGTACGTATCGTTGATCCCAAAAAGCTCATGCGCGCCGCGATTGCCGATGACGTGAATGGCGATCAGCGGCGGCACTGCCAGGCCAAAAATAACCTGCACCGCTTCGCGCGGTGGGATCTTCCAAGTCCGCCGGCGCACGATCGAGTAAATGACCAAAATTATGTGCAGGATGATGGCGCTATAGAGCAGCGTT
>CAUZWH010000077.1:0-9976 GCA_963583675.1 Alphaproteobacteria bacterium | reverse complement strand
GCCGTTGTTGCTCTCCGGCCTGCTCGGCCTGGCCGCAATCGGTTGGCGGCGGCGCAGAACCGGATAGACCCTTGGGCCTAGCCGCGTTTTGACGGCTCGGGTTGCGAAAGGCCCATAAAGGGATGCGCCGTGATGCGCTGACGCCGTAGGGACATGTTTTTCTGCAGCAATACCGGCGGCAATCCCTCGCCTGTTTGCTTTAGTGCAGGCTGAACAGGGTCTTGGCGTTGTCGCAAGCGAGGCGGCGGCGGGTATCGGGTTGCAGGTCGCCGAGAATTTTCTCGACCGCTTCCTGGGCCTCGCTGCCGATGGCGATGCTATGGGGGAAGTCGGAGCCCCAGCACACCTGGCTTTCGCCGATCAGATCCAAACCACCGAGCCCGAATTTATCATCGATGAGCCCGTGCCAGACGCGGGTGCGGACGTAGTCGCTGGCCTTCATTTCGAGCGTGGGCAAAGACAGACGATCCGAGAACACGCCCTGCATCATGTCGAGCCGCATCATGAAATGTGGGATCCACGACAGCTCAAGTTCACCCGTGAGCAACCGCAATTTGGGAAAACGGTCGAAGATTTTGCCGTAGATGAACTCGTTGGCAATGGTGTGGGGGATCTCCTCATAGGTGTCGAGCATGGCGTTCGGCCCCTCCTGCTGATCGGCCTCTTTGTAGGCGAACAGCGGATCGGGAATCCGCCCGGTGATGATGTGGAGCGTGAGCGGTAGATCCATCTCCTCGCAGCGCGCCCATAGCGGATCGTAGTGGGGGTCGCGATAAGGCGGGCAGCCTTCGGGATATCTGGCGTGGATCATGATCGAGCGGAAGCCGCGCTTGGCATTCCTATCGACCTCGCGCACCGCCCAGTCGATATCGTCGACCGGGATCGCCGCGACCGGGACCAGCCGGGGCAGGTCGTAGGCGCAGAAATCATAGATCCAGTCGTTGTAGACCTCGGCTGCCGCCTTCACCATTTCACGGTTTTCTGGCTGATTGCTGGCGTTCATGATCGGTAGCATCACGGTTGGATTCATCATCTCCGCCGCGACGCCGGCGCCGTGCTGGAACTTGATCCGTTCCTCAGGCACGAACCCAGCCTGCGGGGCTCCTGCCGATGCCGCTTCTTCCTCGTAGCGCGCAAGCTTCCAAAACTGATTGCCGGTGAAGAAAAAACGCCCCTGTTCGCCATGGCGTTCGGTCACCAGACGCGGAGTTTGCTCGCCGAAACGATCGCCGAGTGCGTTTGACCATAGGTCGTAGGGTTCGAGTACGTGTGAGTCCGCCGAGAAAAGTTCCGCGTCCATTGCCATCTCCGATTGGCCGAGTAGAGGGTAACTTGCAGTTCCTTAGTTGACCCCATAGATGCCGGCGGTGTTGCCGCCGACGAGCATTTCCTGATCCTCGGGCGAGAAATTCCTGAATAGATCGGCAACGAATGCCTGGGCGTTGGTGCCGATCGAGCGGACGTGCGGGAAGTCCGATCCCCAGCACACCTGACTGACGCCGACATGAGGGATCGCATGATCGCCGAACGGATCATCGACGATGCCGTGCCATACGCGATCTCGCATGTAATCACTGGCTGGCCGCTCGAGTTTGGGGAGCTCAACGCGCGGGGCGAAGGCGCCTTGCAGCATGTCGAGATACCACATGAACGACGGTACCCAGTTCACCTCGAACTCGCTGCACACGATCTTGAGCTTAGGAAAACGATCGAAGATCTGACCGAAGATGAAATCGTTGGCGAGGGGTGTCTTTACTTCGGAAAACAGATCGAACAACCAGCCCGGCGCGGCTTCGTTTTCGGCCTTGGTGTGGACATGGGCGAAATCACGAACCCGTCCGGTGACGATATGGAGTGTAATCGGGGTATCGGTTTCCTCGGCGGTTGCCCACAACACGTCATAGTCGGGGTGGCGATAGTCGGGGCAGCCTTCGGGCGGGAGGGTGTTGATCACGGCGCCGCGTAAACCTTTCTTGCGGGTGCGGATCATTTCCTCGGCCGCCCATTTGGGATCATCGGTGGAGATGGCCGCAACCCCGAGCAAGCGATTGGGATTTTGGGAGCAATATTCGGCGATCCAATCGTTGAAGATTTTCACCGCCGCACGAACCATGTCGCGGTTCTTGGGCAGGTTGGCCGAGTGCATGACCATGGAGACTAGGGTCGCATAGATGATTTCGGCATGAACGCCGGCTTCGTCGAGAAATGCGAGCCGCTTGGCCGGATCGTATGAGACCGCCGGATCAATGCCCTTATCGCGCTGTTCTTCATCGACCTTGCGGATCCGCATGACCTGGTCGCCGGTAAAGAAGAAGGTGCCCTTCTTGCCGGCATATTCCTCCAGCATCCGCGGTGATTGGTCGCCGAACCGGTTGTGGAGCCCGCCGGTGTAAATTTCATAGGGTTCGATGACATGCGAGTCGGCGGAAATAATACGGTCGAATCTCTCGGTCATAGCGCGGGTTCCTGCGGTTTATTGAGCTTTTCTGGGGGTCTGGCCAGCCCACTCCCCGGCCAAGGCCCAATTTTGGGGTGGCGGGAAACCGCCACCCCAATGTGATAAAACGCTTAGCGCTTGCTGAGCGGTGTTATTTCTTTGGCCCACGTCTCGAGCCACTCGCCTTTCTTGGCGTTAATGATCGCCTCCGGTGGTGGCATCAGACGATCGACATCGGCATCGGAGACCAATGAACCGCTGGCTTTGGCGTTCTTGTTGACGCATTTGACCTTCAGTTCGCCGCAGATCGCGCCGGCCGGCTTGGCGTCGATGATGAAGTTGATGAACTTCATGGCACCGGCCGGGTTGGGGCTATTCTTGACCTGGGCGATGACATCGACCCCGGCCGAGCCGCCTTCGGCTGGCACAAAGAAGCGATAGGGCACGCCTTTGATACGGCTGGCGGTTACATCGAGCATCGGCGCGGCCCAGATCTCGCCCTGCGCCATTTGCTTGAGGACCTGAACCGATCCATCAAACTCCAAGATGACATTCGTGCCGAGGCCTTTGAGCCATTTCATGCCCATTGAGATGTCTTGTGGGCTGCCGCCGGCGAGTTGGTTCGACCACCACACGAAGTGGGCGTTGGAGTATTTCGGCGAGGGTAAGCCAACCTTGTTCTTGAGGCGCGAATCGCTGAGGTCGGTCCATTTTTTCATGTCCCACGTAACTTTGTCGGTGCGGTAGGCAATACCAAGAGCGGTAACCCACAGGCCGGCGCCGAGGATGCCGCCATCATCACCCTTCTTGATGGCGAGGTCGCGCAACTGGCTGAGGTTGGGAATCTTGCCTTTATCGAGGGCGACCGTAAGACCGCGCTGGTAGGCATCGATCGCGTCGCCGGTGACCATGGTCAGCACGTCAATTTTGGGCGACGCCTGTTCCGCGGCAACCTTCTGCTTATTGGTGGCAGAGCCGCCGAAGATCAGATTGACCTTGGTGCCGGTCGCGGCTTCGAACGGTCCGGTCCAATGCTTTTGAAACGCCTTGCCGAAGGAACCGCCCCATGTCGCCATGGTGATCTCGTCGGCGTTTGCCCCGCTGGGCGCGGCAACCAGCGCGAACGCCGCAGCGGTCGCGAAAAGTGAGCCTAGGATTTGAGTCTTCATCTAACAGGTCCTCCCTCTACATTTGAAAAGTTTTTGTTATCGGTTGCGTTGTCGAAACGTCTTTAGCAGTGGTTCCATTTTAACACTATTGGCCTCTAACACTATCCACGCACGCCGATGAAGCGATCAAGCCCGATCACCCGCTCGATCACCAACATCAGGACAACCGACATGGCGACCAGCAGCGCCGAGACCGCGGCGACCGTCGAATCGACGTTCCACTCCATATATTGGTAGATCGCCACCGGCAGGGTGTGGGTATCGGTGCCGATCAGAAAAATCGTTACCGTGAAATCGTCGAACGACATAGTGAAGGCGAACAGCGCACCGGCAAACAGGCCGGGCCGAATGACCGGCAGCGTGATGCGGGTGAAAACCTGCCACGGCCGCGCCCCGAGACTGGTCGCGGCTTCGTCGAGCGCCGGGTCGTAGCGGGCCAACGCTACCGAGACGGTGCGGATAACGTATGGGAAGGTGATGATGATGTGGCCGACTGTCACGTTCCAAAAATTGGCGGTGAACCCGACCAGATTAAAAAAGAACAGCAGCGCAATCCCAGTAACGACCAGCGGGACCATGATTGGCGAATAGAACACGGCCTGCAGGGCCGGACCACCGAGGACCGGGAATTTGTGCATCGCGAATGCCGCCAACGTACCCAACACCAGTGATGTCGGCGTGCAGATCGCGGCAATTTTGAGGCTGATCCAGAACGCCGGCACGAATTCTGGCTGGGCGAAGATGTTCTCGTACCAGCGCAATGCGTAACTGGTTGGCGGAACGGAGGTGTATTCGTCACCGCCGAAAGATAACCAGATCACTAGAAAGATCGGCCCGATCAGCAATAGGATTCCGCCCCAACGGAATAGCGTGGCCGCGCTACCGCCCGCGATTGCCAGCAAGCGCTGGGCGTATGACTGGGTTCTAAGCACCGTAGCGCTTTCGGGTAAGCCGGGCCTGGAGGTACAGCAGCAATATAGTGATGACCAGTGCGATGACGGCCAAGGCTGCGCCGAAGGGAATGTTTTCGACGAACAACACCTGGTCGTAGATCGTGTTGGCGATCATCGCCACACTGCCCTCGCCGAGGATAAGGGGGGTCGCGAAGGCCGAAGCTGACAGGATAAACGACAGCGTCGCGGCGCCGATCACGCCAGGCATCGACAAGGGCAGAGTGACTTTGAAGAAGGTCACGACTTTGTTCGCGCCGAGGCTCATGGCCGCTTCCTCGAGGGTGGTATCGAGGCGGCGCAACGCCGTAGCCAGCGTAAAGACCACGAACGGCAGCACGAAATAGGTGAGACCTATGCCGACACCGAGATCGTTGCGCACCAGCGGCAGGATCTCATTCTCGGTCATCAGACCCGACCAGATCGCGAACTTATTGATCAGGCCGGTGTTGCCCAGCACCAGCGTCAGCGCATAGAGGCGCACGATCAAATTGGTGAGAAACGGTATCGCGATCGTCAGTATCAGGAAGGTCCGCACCCGCGCGGAATTGGTGCGTACCATCTGGTAAGCGAGGGGGTAGCCGAGCAGTAACGCGAAGACGGTCGCGATGAAGGAGAGTTTGAAGGTAACCCACAGGCTTTGGACGTAGAGGGCGTCGCTAAGCGCCTTGGCGTAGTGGGTCAGCGTGAGGCCGGGTTCGACGGCCTGACCGGTCGGCGCGTAAGGCTCGACGCTGTGCTGGAACAGCCACACGAGCGCGGCGAAGAAAAACACGATGAGCAGGGCCGACGGCGCTAGCAACGCTATGCCCGAGGACGCTTTGCCGGCGCCCGGTGGTGGCTTCTCGGGGCCGATGGTGGGGGCGCGCGCGGCGGCGTCGGGTACGGCGATCGTCATGTCGGGGCCCCGCCTCAGCCTTCGAGCCGGACCATGTCGTCGGCGCTCCAAGCCAGGCTTACCGCATTGCCGTCGTCGAACGTGTTGCGGCTGGCCGCGGCCGGTACGTGGACGAGGAAATTGGTGCCGCTAACGTCGATTAGGTACTCGTACCAAGAACCCATGAAGGCGACCTGACGCACGACGCCGGCGAAGGTATTTTCGCCGGCGTCGGCGCCGGCCTTGAGGGTGATCGATTCGGGGCGTACCTGGAAGGTTATGTGCTCGCCGACCGCGGCATCGACGCCCGCGATCACGACCGTGCCGCCGCTTGGTAGCCGGGCGCAGACGCTACTATCGTCGCGGCGTTCGACCTCGCACACGAGGATGTTGGAGCGGCCGAGAAAGCTAGCGACGAAGGTGCTGGCCGGCTTGGCGTAGACATCGAGCGGTGTTCCCACCTGCTCGATATGGCCGGTCGACATCACGATGATGCGGTCCGACATCGCCAGCGCTTCCTCTTGATTGTGGGTGACGTTGATCGTGGTTACGCCGACGCGTTCGATGATGCGCTTGAGCTCTAGCTGCATCTCGGCGCGGAGCAGAGCATCCAGGTTCGACATCGGCTCGTCCATCAACAGGATCGCCGGTTCGACGACCAGGGCGCGGGCTATCGCGACGCGTTGCTGCTGACCGCCTGATAGCTCGTGCGGGAAGCGCCGCTCGTAACCGCCGAGCTGGACCAGCCCGAGCGCGTTGGCGATGCGCTCGGCGGCGGCGGCCTTGGCGACGCGACGCATCTGCAGTCCGAAGCCGACGTTCTGCGCCACCGTCATGTGCGGAAACAGGGCATAGCTTTGAAAAACCATGCCGATATCGCGCTCATAAGGCGGCACGTTATTGACTAGGTCGCCCTGCAGCCGGATCTCGCCGGCATTCGGCGCTAGAAAGCCGGCAATCAAGCGCAACGTCGATGTTTTGCCGCAGCCGCTCGGCCCCAGAAGCGTCACGAATTCACCGCGCGCGACCTCGAACGACACATTGTTTACAGCGACGACGCCACCGAACGTTCGCGTGACGTCGGTCAACTGTAAGACGATGTCGGACTGCGCGCCCATGTTGCTCCTCCCCGCGGCCGAGCATAGCCGATTTGAGGAGAGTCGCGAATCCCGCGAGGTGGTCGCTTCCGTTTTTGGTCCTGACGCGGACCTACTGCGTACCCGTCATTCTCCCCGGTCTCCCCGGTCTACTTCGGCCAGTCCCGCTGAGGCCGGCTCGCCGGGGCCGGCGTTAGGAGACAAACGATGATCTCGCTGGCCCACGAAATGGGCCCGCAAGCTGCGCCGAACGAAGAACCAAAGGACCGCGGCTGCGACGATCAGCGACAACCAACCTTGCCAACTCATGAGTTCGATGTTGTCACCCATCATCACCATGAGCACGGTCATCGGGAGGATCCCGATCCCGGTGGCTAAAGCGAATCTCCACAAGGATATCCGAGTTAAGCCGGCGACGTAGTTGATCAGATTGAACGAAATACCGGAACGAAACGGCCGAAAAAGGCCAAGTGACCGCCGCGCTGCTCGACCCATGGGTCGATTGCCTGCCAATCCTTCTTCACGATCATTTGTTCGACGAAGGGGCGGCCCAATGCCCGCGAGAGGGCGAATGCGATGAGCGCACCGAGCATTGCGCCGATCCATGTTACGACCGTTCCCCACCAGGGTCCGTAGGCCATACCGTTGGCGATCGCCACGAACTCGGCCGGAAACGGAACAAAGGAGTGGACGATCATCAACCCGATGGACGCGGTAATGCCCCACATGCCCCAGGATCGGACGGTGTCTTCGATGTCGGACACGGTTAGTTCCTGCGCGACGACGTAGCCGCCGCCGACCGCGACGAGAACGATGAGGGCGAGGCATGCGCCCAAAGCCGCGATACGAACGCTCACTTAATCCAACCTACTCCAATCGATTTGATAATGCCCGCGATGGCGCGACCGCGCTACACCCCCCAATGCGTACAGTGAGCAGGGGGACGCGGCTACAGCGCGTAGAGCGATGCGGCGTTGTCAGCGACGATGGCTTGGCTATCGGCCGGGTCCAAATCACGGAAGTGGCGCGCGAGGACGCCGGGGGTGTCGGTCGTGATCGAGCGCACGTGGGGATAGTCCGACCCCCACAAAACCTGGCTCGCACCCACGGTCGGAATTGTGAGGCTGGCGTGGCGGTCGTCAATCACCCCGTGCCAGACACGGTGGCGCATGTAGTCGGGCGCCCGCTCGGTAACACGGCCCAGCCGCAAACGATGCGCCATCGCATCCTGCATCTGCTCGAGGCGAAACATGAAATACGGGATCCAGGAGATCTAGAATTCGCTGCACACCAGCTTCAATGCCGCGAAGCGATCGAGAATACCGCCGAAGATAAAGTCATTGGCGAGCACCACCATGATTTCGTTGTAACCGGAAAGAAGCACGCCGGGACCTTCGGCGCGCTCGGCATCGGTCGCGAAGTGGAAGGGATCATCGAAGCCGCCGCTGCCCGAAAGCAAGGTGATTGGCGTCTCGGCTTCGGCCGCGCGGGCCCAGAATGAATCGTAAATGGAATCGCGATAAGCCGGGCGGCCCACCGGGGCGCCGAGGTTGATCATCGCGCCGCGAAAGCCGCGCGCGAGATTGCGGTCGAGCTCGCTTACGGCCCAGGCGGTGTCATGCATCGGCACTACCGCGATCGGCACCAGGCGGCGGCTGTCATAGGAGCAGAATTCGTGAAGCCAATCGTTGTAGACCATGGCGGCGGCTTGCAGCACCTCGGCGTCGGGGCTGCGCAGTTGGGCCAGCATTGCCGATGTATAAATGATCTCGACAGCAACGCCCGCATCGTGTTGGAAAGCGATCCGCTTTTCCGGCACGAATCCGGCCTCGATCGCGTCGCGGCCCTCGGCATCTTTTTCGATATCCATCAGGCGGCGCACTTGGCCGCCGGTGTAGAAGAAACGCCCGCTCTCGCCGCGGGGGCTGAACAATGAAAGCGACGATGCCGGATCGGCGCGCCTCGCTCCTGGCGGGGCATTCGTTTTTCAGGTCCCTGAGCGAGGATCAGCTTGCCGAGCTCTCGGGCCTCACGCACGAGCGTGATTTCAGCCGCGGCCAGATGATTTTTCAGAAAGGCGATACTGGCGACAGCCTGATCGCTGTGTTGTCAAGGCGGGTGAAGATCGGCACGGTTTCGAGCGACGGCAAGGAGGTCGTCTTCAACATTATCAATGCCGGCGAAATTTTCGGCGAGATCGCGTTGCTCGACGGTGGCGTCCGCACCGCCGATGCAACGCCGCTCGAAAAGAGTCATTTGCTGATCCTGCACCGGTCCGACTTCATTCGTTTTTTCGAGCGCCATTCGAGTTTCGCGGTTTCGCTTATGGAAGTGCTGTGCGAACGGATTCGGCGCACCACCGAATTGGTCGAGGACTCAATCTTTCTCGATGTCGCCGCGCGGATCGCACGCCGGTTGATGTACCTTTCGCGCGAGCAGCACCACGCCGGCGGCGATCAGCCGATTCAGCTAAAGATCTCGCAGCAGGAGCTCGGCGACTTCGCTGGGATATCCCGCGAGACCACCAACCGCGTTCTCAATCAGTGGCGGGAGTCGGGGGTTATCGACTTGGGCTACGGTGCGCTGACAATCAACGACAGGGATGCGATTGAGCAGCTGGCGCGCGAAGGCGATGACGCTGCGCCTTAAATGCCTGGCCCGGTATGCCATGCGGGCGGCGGGTCGGATTGGATACGGCACCATCGTAGATTTGCGAGCGTGGTGCTAAGCTGAAGTCGGTGCCGGCGTCGACGCCGGATTGGGGAAATACAGGGAGTGAACAAATCATGATGGCCTCGCAGATTGGCCCCGAACTCGCCCGGGCCGCAGATATTCTGATCGCTGATTATTGCGCCGTTAAGCCCGGCGAAGCCGTGCTGATCACCGCGGACACCTCCTCGGATATGTCGGTAATCGAAGCGGTGATGAACGCAGCGGATTCGCTCCATGCGAAACCGGTGGTCAATGTAATCCCCCCGCTTCCATTTCAGGGCGGTCTGTCGAATCCCTATATCGCCGAGCCGTTGGCGGCCGCGATTACAAATTGCGATGTGTGGATCGATTTCACGTTCCCGAATCTGGCGGGCTCCGCGCCATTCGAAACGGCCATGCACGCCAAACGCACGCGTTATGTAATGGGGGGTGACGCCGGCGCGGATGGATTGATCCGCATGTTCAGCAAGGTCGACCTCAACAAGCTACACGACGTGCATAAGGCGTTCATCGAACTCACCGAAAAATCGATTGGCAAGGAGTGTCACATCGAAAACGACAAGGGGACCGATGTGACGTTTGAGCTGGTCGGGCTTCCCTTCCCCAAGCCGCGGCGCGCCGACAAGCCCGGGCTTTACACCGTGCCCGGCGCGGTCGGGTTGTGGCCGAACCCAGATTCTGTGCGCGGCAAGATCGTTATCGACGGGGCGTTTCATGAGTATTACGCGATGATG
>CAUZWH010000076.1:0-10017 GCA_963583675.1 Alphaproteobacteria bacterium | reverse complement strand
CAGCGCCATCCCGAAGGCGATCCGCCGACTGATCGTTTCGCCCACCAGTAGCCACGACGCAAGGACGGTCGTTACCGGCATTGCGCTATTCAGCAGCGCTCCGTTGATCGCATTGGTGGTTTGTAGGCCGTGGTACAGAAACAGGTTCAGGCCCACCGGCCCGAGGATGGCAAGGCCAAGGATGAGCCGCCACCGCCGACGCAGGCGAGCCCGGCTCAGCCAAACTTCACGGGCCGTAAACGGCAGCAGAACCACGACCACGCACAACGTTCGCCAGAACGTCATCGTAATCGGCGGAATTTCGAGTGCCGCCATGCGGGCCGCAACGGCATTGCTGCCCCACAACGCCGCGGCAATGATAGCGAATGCGTAAGCCGCGATTACTTTGTTGGACAGACTCGACCAGGGCGGCGTCATGGGGGCCAGCTAGTGGCTGTCTTCAGCCAGCGCTTTGAGGCGATAGAGGAGTTCCAAGGCCGCGCGTGGGGTAAGATCGTCGGCGTCCACCTCGTTGAACGCCTCCGCCAACGCTGATTGTGGCGCCGGTGTTTCGGGTGGCGGCGGGGCGGCGGCGAATAACGGCAAGTCATCGGCCAGTTTTGCCAGCACACCGGCCTGTTCTCCGACTTCGAGTTTTGCCAGAACTTCCTCCGCGCGGGTCACCACCGCCTGAGGTAAGCCGGCAAGTTTCGCGACCTGAATACCGTATGAGCGATCGGCGGCGCCGGGTGCGATCTCGTGCATGAACACGACCTCGCCATCCCACTCCTTGATCCGCATTGTGTGGCAGGCCAGCGAATCGAGTTTGGCCGCCAGCGAGGTGAGCTCATGAAAATGCGTCGCAAAGAGCGCGCGGCACCGGTTGACCTCGTGCAGATGCTCAATCGTCGCCCAAGCGATCGACAGACCATCAAACGTAGCCGTGCCGCGGCCTATCTCGTCGAGGATCACGAGCGAACGCGGCGTCGACTGATTGAGGATAGCCGCGGCTTCGATCATTTCGACCATGAAGGTCGAGCGGCCGCGGGCCAGGTCATCGGCCGCCCCGACCCGGCTGAACAGCCGGTCGACGACGCCAATATGCGCCTCACTCGCCGGTACGTAGGCGCCCATCTGGGCTAGCACAACGATAAGCGCGTTCTGCCGTAAAAAAGTGCTCTTACCGGCCATGTTGGGGCCGGTGACCAGCCACAGCCGCTGTTGGTCGGCGAGATCACAATCGTTGGCGATGAAGACGGCATCGTGTTCCCCAACTAGCGCGGCTTCAACCACCGGGTGGCGACCGCCGACGATATGAAAGGCGGCGCTTTCACTAACGGTCGGACGCACGTAACGACGTTCAAGTGCGAGTTCAGCCAGGGCGCTGGAAACATCGATCGCAGCAACCATCTGCGCCGCCAGTGCGAGATCATCAGCACGTGCCATTACCTCGCTAGTGAGATCGTCAAACAGCGCGAGCTCAAGCCCCACGGCCTGGTCAGCGGCACGATTGATGCGATCGGAAAAATCGCTGAGCTCAACGGTGGTGTAGCGAACCGCGCTGGCAAGAGTTTGCCGGTGGATAAAGGTTTTGTGGTCGGTGCCGATCTTATCGGCGTGGGTTTTGGTGACTTCGACGAAATAGCCGAGCACGTTGTTGTGACGAATCTTGAGGCTGGTGATCCCGGTTGCCTCGGCATAGTTCTGTTGCAGACCGGCGATCAGGCGGCGGCTTTCGTCGCGCAGTTGGCGCTGCTCGTCGAGTTCGGGCAGGTAGCCCGCGGCGATGAAGCCGCCGTCACGGGCCAGGAGCGGCAAGTCCGGCCCCAGCGCTCGCGTCAACCGGTCGATCAACACGTCGTGCTGGCCCAGCGCACCGACTATTTCTGAAAGGCCCGGGCCCGCCGAGGGTTCACCGGCGTCGGCTAGGATGCCGCGCAGCTCCTGCGCCCGACTGGCGGCATCGCGGGTTGCGGCGAGGTCACGCGGGCCGCCGCGACCGAGCGATAGACGCGACAAAGATCGCTCGAGATCCGGGCATCGCCTAAGTGCAGCGCGGACGGCGCCACGCAGATCGCTCCGCTCGACAAACATCTGCACCAGATCCAGTCGCGCGGTTATGGCGGCGGCGTCGGTGAGCGGCGCCGCTAGCCGCTGCGCCAACATGCGCGCGCCGGCGCTGGTCAGCGTACGGTCGATGGTGTGCAGCAAGCTGCCGCTGCGCTCCCCGGTCAGCGTTTGGACGATCTCTAGATTGCGCCGAGTCGCGCTGTCGATGGCTAGGGTCGCATTCGCCGCGACCAGCACCGGCGGCCTTAGTTTGGGTAGCCGCCCACGTTGAGTCAGCTCGACGTAGTCGATGATCGCGCCAAGCGCCGCCAGATGGGCTCTTGCGAAGGTGCCAAAACCATCAAGCGAAGCCACGCCATAGGCTTCTTTAAGCCGTCGTTCGCCGTTCTTACTGGAAAACTGACCGGCCGCCAGCGGCGTCAGCACCGCTTTCCAATCTCCGAACAGCTCATAAAGGGAGGGTTCTTCGATCAGTGACTCAGAAACCAGGATCTCGCCCGGCTCAAGGCGCGCAAATTCGGTAGCCAGGGTGGCGACCGTGACATCGGTGACGCTGATATCACCAGTCGACATGTCGAACCAGGCCAGGCCCAGCGCCGACCCAGCTCGCCCGATCGCAACCAGATAGTTGTGGCTACGCGCATCGAGCAGTGTCTCTTCGGTCAGCGTGCCCGGCGTGATGACACGCAGCACGTCTCGCGCGACAATAGCCTTGGGGCCGCGTTTCTTAGCCTCGGCCGGGTCTTCGACCTGCTCGCAAACGGCGACCTTGAAGCCAGCGCGAATGAGCCGGTCGATATAGGTATCGGCAGCATGCACCGGTATTCCGCACATCGGGATGTCGTCGCCGCGATGGCGGCCGCGCTTGGTCAATGCGATGCTGAGCGCCGCCGAAGCCGCGACCGCATCATCGAAAAACATCTCGTAGAAGTCACCCATGCGGAACAGCAATAGACCATCGGGATGGGCCTGCTTAATGCCGAGGAACTGCTTGACCATGGGCGTAACGTCGCCGCCTGCGGCCGCGCTGGAGCGGCGACGAGACGTGGGCTCAGGGCTCGCTGTCATCTCGTCGACCTGCTCAGCATCAACGTCCGAAACCATCCGCCGGACGTTAGCACATCGCCTATTCGTTTCTCCTGTTTACCGCGTCCCCCGATAGTCAGTATTCTCCGTTGCAGCTTGACAGCGGGCACCGGTTTTGCGATCACGCGCACCGTGCCGGCAGCCAAATCCGACAGCGCCTTTTCCGGCGTTACTGATATCAGGGGGAGAAACATGGCAGACAAGATGACGATCACCGATCAGGAAGCGCTTGATTTTCATGCCCAGGGCCAACCCGGCAAGATCTCGATCTTGCCAACCAAGCCACTTGTGACGCAGCGCGATCTATCGCTTGCCTACTCGCCGGGTGTTGCGGTCCCCTGCCTCAAAATCCACGAAGATCCCGCGACGGCTTACGAGTACACAGCCCGCGGCAATATGGTCGCCGTTATCTCCAACGGAACTTCCGTGCTCGGTCTGGGCAATATCGGCGCGCTGGCCTCAAAACCGGTGATGGAAGGCAAGGCGGTGCTGTTTAAGCGCTTTGCCGGTATCGATGCGATCGACATCGAGCTCGACGCCTATGATGTCGACAGCTTTGTGAATGCGGTGCGCTACATGGGTCCATCATTTTCGGGCATCAACCTCGAGGATATCGGCGCGCCGGCATGCTTCGCGATCGAGGATCAGCTGAAGGAACTAATGGATATCCCGGTGTTCCACGATGATCAGCATGGCACCGCGATTATCTGTGGTGCGGGTTTTCTTAACGCGCTGAAAATAAGCGGCAAGGACGTCGCAAAGGTCAGAGTAGTTGTCAATGGTGCTGGCGCCGCCGGCACGGCGTGCTTGAATATGATGAAGAACCTGGGTCTGCGGGACGACAACGCGGTGGTGTGCGATTCCAAGGGCGTGATCCACACCGGGCGCAACGACCTCAACGCGGAAAAACAGAAACTTGCCGTCGATACTCCGCACCGCACGCTGGCTGATGCGATCAAGGGTGCCGACGTATTCATCGGCGTTTCGCGTAAAGACGCGCTGACCGCGGACATGGTCAAAACAATGGGTGATCATCCGATCATTTTCGCGATGGCCAATCCCGACCCTGAAATTCGCCCCGAGGTAGCGCGCGAGGCCCGCGAAGACGCGATCATTGCCACCGGCCGTTCGGACTATCCCAACCAGGTCAACAACGTTCTGTGCTTCCCGTTCATCTTCCGCGGCGCGATCGATTGCTCGGCGACCACGATCAACGAGGAAATGAAAATGGCGGTGTCGCGAGCGCTGGCCGAACTGGCCCAGGAAGATGTGCCTGATGAGGTGGCCGCGGCCTACGGCGGACGCAAGCTCAAGTTCGGCACTGAATACATTATCCCGACGCCGTTCGATCCGCGCTTGATCTCGCACATCGCCCCGGCAGTGGTAAAAGCGGCCATGGAAACCAACGTGGCGCGGCGGCCGATCTACGACATGGATGCCTATAAGGTCGAACTCGCCGCCCGGCTTAAGTAGCGATCACATACACATAACGCCTTGGGCACGTCGCGGGGTTGAACCCGCCCCGCGACGACATTTCTCAGCTATTCAGCGGGCGCGGCTTCGCTGCGTTTGAAGTGCTCACGGTATTTGTCGGCGACGCGGTCGAGCGGCAGCACGATAAACACATCGGTTGTATCAAATTGCCGGTCGGTAACTGCGCCATCACCAATGAACGCGCCAAGTCGCAAGTAAGCCTTGATCAGCGGCGGCAAACTCTTGCGCGCCGCAGCCTTGTCGATCTCGTCGCGCGCCATCAGGTTCATATCGACATAGCGTTCGGGCAATGCGTGCGCCAGAAGTTCACGGGGCGCGAGATGTTCATGGTGTAGGAACGAGAGCGGCAGCTTGAGCGCCTGCGCGTCAGTCCCGGGCAGGCTCGCACAGCCGAACATATACTTTACTTCGTGGGCCTGGATATAACCGGCCAGCCCGCGCCATAAAAGCTGAATAACCCAATTGGTGCGGTAATCGGGGTGGACGCAGCTGCGTCCGAGTTCCATCAACTCGCCGGTCTGCGCGATATTGGCAACCAGCGGCATGATGTCGTACTCGGTGGCCGAGTAGAAACCGCCATAACGCATAGCCACTTCGTGACGCAAAATTCTGTAGGTGCCTACCACTGATTGGCCCTTGGGCAAATTGTGGTCAATCACCAGAAGATGATCGCAGCGGCCGTCAAACTCATCGAAATCACGGCCCTTGGCCGCCATTCGCCGCGTCGCCGAGGCGCCGAGTTCTTCGTAGAACACGCTGTAGCGAAGTTCTTGGGCGGCGATAATGTCCTGGCGCTTGCGGGTCACCCTCACTTCGAGGCGCCCATCGGCGGCGAACATCGAGTAGGGCAGCTTCAAACGTGCTGTCGTACGCGGGGGCGGCAATCGGAGGAGACGGCGAAGATAGATCTTTTTCTTACCGGAAAGGACCTTTCCGGCAGACGCCAATTTCCCCGAATTCCGCGAGAAACGGTGTCGAACGTTTAGGGTCATATATAACAATACCGCCAGACGAATCCGACGGTGTCCACCTTACCAAGCAATAGCGTACTTACTGCGACTGTAATCGCCGCACCTGAGGTAGGCAGCCGAAAATCGGATACCTACCGGCGAAAGCGGAGGGTTAGCCCTCTTTTTTTGTCGTCGTTGGTGCTACTAGCGGTGTCGTCGCAACGACGACGGGTGACGACGATTGCGCCTTATGGGACGCGCCAAAACAACCGCCCTCTGCCATGGCTGAGCTTGCGAAGGCCAAGGTGCCGACGACCGCGGCGACCAAACCAAACTTACCCATTATCCGTCTCCCTACAGGTTGAATGCGCGAGAAGTGTACGTGCGCCGCCCAGAGCGGTCAAATCAAACTGCCGTAGTCGACGCACCGGCGGTCGCCTAGTAACCCAACTCAGCCAACGCCGCACGATAGATTTTGTAAACACCTGTTCCAAAACAGGAAATACCACTTGTTCTATCTTCGTATCAGTCTCCCCGAGGAGCCCGCCGACTGCAGAGAGAGCGATCTCGCTCGCCGGACCAAGCGGATAGCCGTAAACGCCGGTACCGATCGCTGAGAAGGCAATGCTGCGCGCCTCGCAGGCTACAGCGAGCTCCAGCGCTTGGCAGTAACACCTTGCAAGCAGCGCCACTCCCCCCCGGCGACCGCCATTCCACACCGGGCCAACAACATGCACCACATAATATCTTGCAGGGAGGCCTAATCCGGGCGTGACCCGTGCTTCGCCGGTGGGACAGCCTCCGAGTTTTCGACATGCGGCGAATAGTTTGGGTCCCGCGGCACGATGGATTGCGCCATCGACGCCGCCACCACCGACCAAGCGGTTATTGGCGGCATTGACGATAACGTCGACATCGAGTTGGGTGATATCGCCGTCAACGGCTATTAGTCTGGTTCTTTGTTCTGTCATGACTCAACCACCCGACGACTCGCTTGTCGTGGATAATATCCGCCGCCATCGTTTGAGGTTAGTGGCGCCGGTATTTTGGCGCGGCCTAATACGACGTCACCCCAAGCCATAAGCATGATGGATATGACTGCCTCCCATACCGGCGCAGACGCATGCCAAGTTTGCGGAAGTACCGATCGGCGCCTGTATATCCGTCACCACGGCATGGAGCTCTTTGAGTGTGCCGAATGTGGCCTGATCTATCTCGATCCAATGCCGAGCGCTGCCGCGATTGATGCGCTTTATGCCGACGCTTACGATGGCACCACATCGGGCTACTTTGCCAAAGTTGACTCCAAACTGCGCCGTTCGCGCCAGCGCATTCGGCGCTTAAGCCGAACCATCAACGCAACAGCCGGCCCCAGCCACTCGAGCCGACGCTTCCTCGACGTTGGCGCCAATGGCGGCTTCATGGTCGAAGCCGCGCGCGAGAGCGGGTGGGACGCGGGTGGGGTCGAACTTGACCCGGCCTCAGTAGCCTATGCGAAGAACAATTACCCGGCCGCCACATTCTTTCATGGGACCATCGAGAATTATCTCGCGCAGGGGCCGGCGCCCTTCGATTTCATCTACTGCTCAGAAGTGATCGAGCACGTAACCGACGTCAATGCGTTCGTCAGAGCCGTGGCGTCGTTGCTGTGCCCGGGCGGTCATTTCTATCTGACCACCCCCGACATCGGCCATTGGCGCCGGCCCCGCGATCTCTTGCAATGGGACGGGTTTTCGCCCCCGTCGCATTGCCTCTATTTCAGAGCCGCCAGCCTCAAGCGATTACTCGAACGCCACGGCTTCCAGGTGATCAAGCGGGAGTTAGCCTTCAAACCCGGCATCAAGATGCTGGCATGTTTGCGCTAGATCTGGACTCGACCGCACCGGCCCGAACCAGCCACCAGAGCAGCAACAAGCCCGGCACCGCTGCGCCGGTCGTGAGCACGAAGAACAAAGGCCAACCGATGGTATCGGCGAACCAGCCAGCCGAGGCCGATAGCACCGTACGGCCGACCGCGGCCAGCGCCGAAAGCAGCGCGAACTGCGTTGCGGTGTAAGCGCGATCACGGCACAGGCTGGAGATGAATGCGACGAAGATCACCGTGCCGAGGCCACCGGTGAAGTTTTCGACGCCGATCGTCAGCACCAGCACGTTGTAGTCGACACCGGCAATGGCCTGCCACACGAACATCAGGTTCGACAGCATCTGGACGATGCCGGCGATCCACAGACTGGTGACCGCACCGGCGACCCGATAAACGTAGCCGCCGGCGAAACCGCCGAACAGTACCGCGGCAAAGCCGAATACTTTAACGACGCGGCCGTAGTCGGTTTTGTCGAAACCAATATCGAGCACGAACGGAGCGGTCATGATGCCCGCGAAGGCGTCGCCGAACTTGAACAGCATCACGAACAGCAACACCCCGACCCACATCGGCCGCTGCATGAACTCGCGAAACGGATCGATCACCGCCGCGAGGAACGCGCCACCATCGCCAATATGCCGGCCGGGTGGTGTGGCGACATTTTCTTGATCGGGATCTTCGGGCTCGCCAGACAGTAATACGGTGACCATGCCGATCGCGATCATGCCTGCGGCAATCGCGTAGCCGACAAACCAGGCCGCGGATCCGGCGAGTCCCCCGGCTTGGACGATGGCGACGATTTCGAACATGCCCGCGGTCGAAATCAGCAGAGCGATTCGATAACCGGCAACGTAGTTGGCCATACCGGCGGCTTGGCGGTCCTCGGCCAGGCTTTCGATCCGGAACGCATCGATCACGATATCCTGGCTCGCCGAACAGAACGCGACCGCGACTGCGACCGCGGCTGTGATCACCGGGGCCGCGACCGGATCGATGCTGCCGAGTGCAACGATCGCGGCGATTAGCGCTAGCTGCGTGGTGATTAGCCAGGCCCGGCGGCGGCCGAGCCAGCGGGCCAATAGCGGGATCTGGACCGCATCGATCAGCGGCGCCCAGGTGAATTTGAGAACGTAGGGCAGGCCGACCAGCGCGAACAAACCAATCGCAGTCAGCGAGACGCCCTCTTCTTTCATCCACACCGCTAGCGTCTGGCCAGTCAGCGCAAGCGGCAGACCCGATGCAAAGCCGAGGAATAGAATCGCGAGAACGCGCCGTTCTGCGTAGACAATGACGCCCGACAAAAAACTAGTCGCAGAAGTGGCGATCCCAATACTCGCGAGATTACAAGCGCGGCGGTTCGCCGCGCCGCATCAACACCATGGCAACCCCGATCAGTGCGAATACCACCGCGACCAGGAACCCTTCAATGGGCTTTTCGCGGGTTCCGGTGACCACGCCGTAGGCGTTCACAATGCCAAAGACGCTACCGCCGACAATGAAGATGTGGCCGATCCAGGCGCGATGCGTACCGCCGTCGGCGGCGTCGGTCATCTCGGCAACCTGTTCGGCCCGGACGTAGATGAACACGCCGGCGCCCGTGCAGATCAGACCCAGCACCAGGGCTACGTTCCGGATCTCCGCCGATGCCCACAGATAGGCGCTCGCCAGGAGCATACCGGCGACAACTAGCAACAACGGTGGCGCATGTTGGCGGAGTTCGTTCATTCCAGACGCAAGTTTATACGACGATAGCTCAATGCTTCAGCGATATGGGGCCGGCGCACACCATCGGATCCGTCGAGATCAGCCAGCGTACGGGCGACTCGCTGCACCCGGTGGTAGCCGCGCGCCAACAACTTGAGGTGATCGGTCGCTTCGGTAAGCAGGCGTACGCCATCGTCGTCCGGCGTCGCAACCGCGGCGAGGAGATCGCCGTCGGCTTCGGCATTGGTGCGGATGATGCGATCGCCACCCGCCACACCCGCATAGCGTTGCAATTGGATCTCACGCGCGGCCGCGACCCGGGCGGCCACCTCGGCGCTGCCCTCAGCCGGCGGCGGCAGACTGAGATCGGCGGCCTCGACTGTCGCCACCTCGACGTGAAGATCGATGCGGTCGAACATCGGCCCTGAGATCTTGCTCTGATACTCGATGCCGCATTTCGGCGCCCGGCCGCAGCCTTGCACGGGATCGTCGAGGTAGCCGCAGCGGCATGGGTTCATCGCCGCCACCAATTGCACCCGCGCTGGATAGGTCACGTGCGCGTTGGCGCGTGACACCGTTATCCGTCCGCTCTCGATCGGTTGGCGCAGCGCTTCGAGCGCATTGCGTGCAAATTTGGGCAATTCGTCGAGGAACAGAACGCCGAGATGGGCCAGGGTTACCTCACCCGGTTTCGCCTGCTGCCCGCCGCCTACCAGTGCCGCCAGCGAGGCCGAATGATGGGGATCGCGAAACGGGCGCTGGCGGGTGAGCTGGCCACCTCTAATCGATCCGGCAGCGCTCTGGATCATGCTGACTTCGAGCGTTTCGGCCGCGTCTAGCGGCGGTAAAATACCAGCCAGGTCCGCCGCC
>CAUZWH010000075.1:0-10049 GCA_963583675.1 Alphaproteobacteria bacterium | reverse complement strand
GCGAAGTCTAATTTTCTCCGCTGCCGATCGCGCGGTGAAGGATGTCTATGTCGACGGCATCAAGGTCGTCGACAACGGCAGAACAGTTAATCTCGACCCTGACGCCGCGGCTGATGTGCTGACCGAATCGCAAAAACGCATGGAAAAAGACTGCCCCAATAACGATTTCGCCGGTCGCTCGGCGCTTGAGATCGCACCCCTGAGCTTGTCGATGGTTTCGTGACGATTGAGATCAGCGGTAAACCAACAAGATAAACCCAAGCTTTGATTCAACGTCATCTTTGAAAGTTGTGCCATCGTCTAGAAATTGGATTTGTGTTATTCTGGATCTGTAATGCCGATCTCTTCTTGTTTGGCAATCGCCCGCCGAACACTTCTTCTATTCGTTATGTTCGCTGGACTACCTGCCTGCACGATTAGTTACAATGCTCTTGGCCGCTACGGCGATGGTGCTGAGACCTTTACCGGTCGGGTTGAAGCAAAGATGATGGGCGGCGGAACCTTCCAGATGCAGTCGGACAGTTCGGGTGCGACTTGCGAAGGTGTGGCGGACGCAACCGAAGTCAGTTTTACGGCGTGTACCGGCCAGCGAGGCACGATGACGATGACATGCCAGACGGTCGCATTTTCAATGGTGATTGGCGGGCGACGTCTTGTACATCCGGCGTCGGCGATGGTTCAGATCAGAATGGTAAATCGTTTCGGTTCGTCTTTGGCTTAACCGACCGAGAGCTACGAGATGCAATCAAGCAATAGGCGCACCCAAAATTCCACTCGGCAAAATTCCAATTGGCAAATTTTTCATTGGAAAATCCGTAATTGGATTGTGATCGTAGCCTTATTGGTGACCGTCACAGCATGTACTGCGGATGGCATAAATACAGTAACCAACCGTGGCCTCGACTACCGGCCGATCGTCGACATGAAGGGGGTGGATGTCATTGAATTTCAAACCGACCTGGCCGAATGCAAGGAATACGCAGCCCAAATCGACGCCGGCGGTAGCGCACTGGCCGGCGCCCTGCTTGGGGCAACAGCCGGAGCAGTGGGCGGTTCGATCATTGGTAATGCTTTTGGCAATACAAGCGGCGGAGCTCAATTTGGCGCCGCGGGTGGCGCCCTTAGCGGGGCCGGCGGCGGTGTCGTATCCGCTCAATGCGCCCAGGAGAAAGTCGTTCAGCGCTGCCTCGCGGGTCGCGGGTACACGCTTCTTTACTAAAGGAGCGGTCGCACCGCGTTCGCGTGGTTCACGATCCTCGACAGCTACGCAACGACCACGCCCAAAACTGCTGCCACGAACAGCCTGTAAACCGCGAATATCCACCACGTTGTTTTCGAGCTGTCCGCCAGCTATTGCGTACCCAGCATCTCGCGCTCGCGCAGCACGCGGCGCGCGACCTTGCTCGTGGCGGTTAGCGGAAGTGCGTCGACGAACTCGATCGTGCGCGGCACGTGGGTCGGCGGTAACTCGGCGCGCGAAAATCCATCGAGGTCGACGGCCAGGGCAGAATCAATGGTGACGCCAATCTTCGGTTGCAGGAAAACCTTGATGTCCTGTTCGGCTTGACCGACCGGGATTCCGATTGCGGCAGCGACCGCGATCGCAGGGTGCCGGACAAAGACGTCCTCGATTTCGCCCGGGCCGATCTGCCCGCTAGCGGTGTTGATCATGTCTTCGGGCCGGCCTTGGTACCAATAGTAGCCGTCGTCGTCGCGGGCAACGATATCGCCGGTCAGCAGCCAATCACCGCTGTAGCAGGCGCGCGTCGCCGCCGTATCGTTCCAGTAGCCAAGCATGATCACCGGATGCGGGCGTTTGAGCGCGAGTTGTCCCAATTCACCGGGCCCGCGTTCGGCGCCCATAGGATCGAGCACGCCAATCGTGTAGCCCGGCACCGGAACACCCATCGAGCCCGGTTTTTCCGCCATGAAAACAGGTACGTGCGCGAGCAGAAAGTTGGCTTCGCTCTGGCCGTAGACTGCGTTGAGGTGAACGCCGAGCGCGTTCCGGCTCCAGGCCGCCAGTTCGGCGCCAACGGCCTCGCCGGCGCTGATGAATGAGCGCAGGTTGACGTCTTTGGGAACCGGCGCCTGACGCAGCAATTTGATCATCGTCGGCATGATGAACAAATTGCGCACCCGATGTTTAACGATGGTGGCGAAAGCGCGCTCGGGGTCGAACGTGCCTTCGGAACGAAACGCAACGGCCGATTTACCAAACCACAAGCACTGCAGTAGCGACATCGATAAGCCGCCGCCACCCGCCCAGTCGGCCGGGGTCCAGCAGAGGTCGCCGGGTTGACCAAAATGCTCGTAGGCAAAGATGTAACCAGGTAGATGACCGATAAGCATCCCGTGGCCCAGGACGACACCCTTCGGCACACCCGTGGACCCCGAGGTAAACGATAGAAAAGCAGGGTCATCGGGCCCGGTGTCGGCCATCGCATGGTTCGGCGCAGCGTCCGCCAGCCGCTCATGAAATTCACTCGCCCCAGGTCTAGCGCCGTCGACGAGCATGATTTCGATAAGATCTGGCAGTCGATCGCGTAGATCTGCGAGCATTGCGTAGCGCACGCAATCGGTCACCACGATCTTGGCGCCGCAAATTTGCATTCGCTGGATCAAGGTCTCGCCATCGAGGGATATCGATAGTGGTACGCTGATAATGCCGGCCCGCCAGCAGGCTAAATGGACCAGCAACGCCTCAGGCGACTGGTTGAGCAGCAGGACAACGCGATCTCCGCGCGTCGCGCCAAATGCGGTAAATGCGTTGGCGGCGCGACACGCCATATCGCGCAACCTCGCAAAACTATACGTACGAACTGCGCCCTGCTCGGTTTCGTGAATGAGGGCGACCGCGTCCGGTGTTCGCGCGGCCAGGCGATCACACACATCGTGGGTCATGTTGTAACGCTTGGGGATCTGCCAACGGAACCCGTTGTATATCTCGGCATAGCCATTGGCGCGTAGGAGTATCTCCCTCATTCAGTCGTTCCGAGATGCTTGACGAACCAATCCGAGGCCATCTCTAGCAACGCATCCAAATGTTCGCCGTAATAGACGGAATGATGGCCGATGGCTGGGAACATATGCAGACGTTTGGGCTGGAGGGCCTTGCCAAACAGGCTAATGGTCTCCGCGGTTGGTACCAAGGTGTCGTTTTCGACGCCGATGAAAAAACTCGGCCGTGGTGCGATCCGATCGACCAGGGTCTCCGGCTTGAATGCCGCGATGGCATCGCCGGTCGCCAGCGTCACATGGGTAACACGATCGGGATCGTTAACACGCGCTTCGTGCTCATGTTCGAGCGCCTCGGGATCGCGGATTAGAACCTCGGATGTATCGGCAAGCTTGGGCGCAGCCCCAGTGGCGCGCTCGCGATGGTCGGCATCGAGTAGCGAGCGGAACTCGATCCATTCCCATTCGCGGCGCACGCTCCGGAGCCAGCGCTCACCATCGCCATAGCCGACCACGCAGATCATCGTCGCGATACGCCGGTCGATCGCCGCGGCGTAGACGGCGTTAGCGCCGCCATAGCTGATCCCGTAAAGCGCGATGCGATCAGCGCTCACCTCGGGGCGCGTTTCAAGGAACGATACCGCGCTACGAATATCGGCGACTTGCCCTTGCGGGTCGAGGTGCAGCCGGGGCGCGCCCTCGCTATCGCCGGTGTTGCGATGGTCGAACGCCAGCACGACGAATCCAAAACGATTAAAGTAGCGGGCAAAGTGTGGAAACCAGAATCCCCGCAAGCCGCCAAAGCCGTGACACAACACGATTGCCGGGAATGACATGCCCGCAACAGCATCGTCAGGCACATAAAGATTGCCAACGATCTTCAATCCATCGCTCGTGAAGCGTACCGCCTCTGGGTTCGCCATGGAGATACCCCGCTGATCGTGTCGCGGCTCGAAACGCCGTCATTGCCGCGCCACCCGTAGCATACGCGCGGGTGGAACGAAATTGGCTGACCTCGTCTGCGTTTCTGATAGCGTTCAAACGAACACACTTTTGTTGGGAGACGGATTATGGACGTTGGGCTTCATGTCGTAAATTTCACGTGGCCCGGTGGGGTCCAGGCCATTCCCGAGACACTGAGCGCCATCGCCGTGGCCGCTGAGAATGCCGGCCTCATCAAACTGTCGGTCATGGACCACTACTTCCAAATGGAGATGATCGGCGACCCGACAGAGCTAGATATGCTCGAGGGCTACACCACGCTCGGCTACCTCGCCGCTAAAACCAGCAAGATAACACTGGGGTTGCTGGTCACCGGCGTGACCTATCGCCACCCCGGTCTGTTGGCAAAGATCATCACCACGCTCGATGTACTCTCTGGCGGACGCGCCATGCTTGGCGTTGGTGCGGCGTGGTACGAACGCGAGCACAAGGGTCTCGGCGTCCCCTTCCCGCCGCTTAAGGAGCGCTTCGAATTGCTCGAGGAAACCCTGCAGGTCTGCCTGCAGATGTGGAGTGCCGACAACGGCGCCTTTGACGGCAAGCATTACCACTTGGGCGAAACTCTCAACGTGCCGCAATGCATCAGAAAACCGCATCCGCCGATCATGATCGGCGGCTCGGGCGAGAAGAAGACGCTACGCCTGATCGCCAAATATGGCAGCGCCTGCAACCTGTTCACCCGCGAGGGCGTCGACGGCGTCCGTCATAAACTCGACGTCCTGCGCGGGCATTGCGAGGCGGAAAATAGCGACTATGCCCAGATCGAAAAAACGATCCTATATTCGGCGCCCATCCCGACCGGAGATGCGGTCAACGCATTCGTCGACGAAATGTCTGCCTACGCAAAAATCGGCGTCGACACGGTCATCGTGATCCCGTTCGGCGACCAGCCGGCGGATTCGGTCGGCGCCTTGGCACCGGTGGTCGGGCGGCTGCGCGGTCTCTAGTCACCGTTCGAGTTTGTCATGGGAGACGTGGCTTGGCAGGCGTTCTACGTAGCGCGTGAGCATGAGCGGTATCAGGCGATCGATTTCAGCAACGTCGGTCAATCGTGCCCGAAATACCTCGGCCGGAATCACGAACAGCGTGGCATCCTTGACCATCTGTACCGACGCCATGCGCGGTTTAAAATCAATCAACGCGATCTCACCGATAACTGCGCTGCGATCGACGGTGGCTAGGACGACTTCGTCGACATCATTCTCGTTTATAATCGCGATACTTCCCGACTCGACGAGATAGGCCTCATCGCTCTGATCTCCTTCGTGGAACAGGTGCTCGCCTGCCCCAAACCGTTTGGTCGCGTCGCCGCTTTGTGGTGCCGGCCTTGGCGCGACCGCTTCTTCCGCAGGTTCACCTTCGGCAATCTCAACATCCGGCTCGGCCTGCGTTAATTTTGCAAGCCGCTTGGCAAGCAATTCACGCATTCCCGGCGGAAGCGCGCCCAGTCAGAGGCGTTGACACAATTTGGTCACCGCGTGGCCAGATGATGACTTTGTGCCTCGGGGAGAAGATCGTGGATTGTGTGCCACTGCTCAACAACTCTGGCCAACGCCGGCAGCAGCGCGTCACCGTATTTCTCGGTAAATTCGCTAGCGCCGAGATCAAGCAGATACCCCAATTTAACTGCCCGGGTGGGCAGCATGGCCACAATCTTGCCGATCGTTTCTTCAGGCGGTAAATCCAGCGGCCCTTGCCTAAAATCATGCGCCCTCTGCGCTTAATTGCGTCGCTGATCACCGGGCCTCCCTGCAATCTGCCATGTTCAGAAACCGCTTTGATAAATTGTTTGAAGATCCGGAGATCCGCCGCGCGTCCTTCTTTGGTGATTGGCTGAATACGGCGCAGAGCACTTTCGACACGCCCCAGCAGCGTCCGCTTGGTCATCGGCAGGCGCTTTGCGGCCAGCAACTGGTTGAGACGCTTGATGGCTTCACCTGGAAGCCCGCGCCCGCCTGCACTAAAGCGACCGCTGGCGAGCTGACTCAGGATTACCACCGCACGGCCAAGATCGCGCGGTGATCCGAGAATTTCCCTTGTCGCATCAACACCATCGAGAATTTCCGCAATCACCTCATCCTACAAAAGGTTGTCCTCATCGTAGCCGGTGGGATCGATGAGTTCGAGCAGTGCCTGACCTTTGGTTATCCAATCACCTGCGCCCTTATCACCGCGGCCAGCGCCACAAAGCGCACAAAGTGGCGCGGTTTTTCCGATACACTTTCACCGATGTTGCGCCAGGCGGCAGAAAAACCTTCCGACTTGATCGTATCGACGTGTGGTCGAACATCGGGTGCTTGTTTCGCGCGTTTGAGGAGACGTGCAAAGACGTCGTAAAGACGGTTGACGCAATCTAGGGGCTTGTCGCCGGTGACGCGCGCTTGAATGTTAGCGACCCGCGGGACGGCATGTCTTCCATCCAGTCCAGCTCGCGCAAATGGTAGTAGTCGTTCAGAAATTTGAAGGCGCTGACGCTTTTGTGGTTGAGGGAGTGACGCAGCAGCCGCGCACCCGTCGTGCGCGCTTCGAAACCGTAAAACTCACTTACCTTGCCGCAGACGGGCGCCTGCTCGATCGGTGAGAGCGTGATTACTGGCTCGCGGCGCCGGCCTTCTTGGTTGAAAATGACTTTTTCTTTGAGCGCAGCCCCGCGGTCTTCGACGACTCCCGTTCCGTCGCATTCGCCACTCCCGGCCATCGAGTGCGCCATCGCGATCTCCGCAGATTTTCCATCAAGGACGGCCTCCATAACCCAGCGGCCATCGCGCTTGAACTGGGCTTCAAAGCTAGGGTTTTGCGCTGTAGCTCGTCACACTCCTCTTCTGCACACTCACGAGATTACCGCGAGCGGACAAGGGATGGTTAAGAACGATCGTAAGATACCGAACGGTGGAGAAAAATCAGTGATAACCATCGCCCGCCCAAGGCCGTCCCCTAACCCATGGCTTCGGCGTAGACTAGGTTTATCCGATAAGGACCCGATAGGGAGAAGACAAATGGACGCCTTCACTTCGTTTGTAAGCCTGGCTGGAAAAAATGCCGTTATCACGGGTGGTGGCCGCGGAATTGGACGCGCCTATGCCCGTGCTTTCGCAGCGGCCGGCGCGACCGCCATCATCGCCGAGTGTGATTTGGCCAGTGCCCAGTCGGTCGCCGACGAAATCACGGCAAGCGGTGGACGCGCCCTCGCGATCGTCACCGACGTCGCCGAACCGGCCTCGATCGGCGCGCTAAGCGCGCAGATCGAATCCGAACTCGGCGGCGCCGATATACTGGTCAACAACGCCGCGTTCTTTGCCGATATTGATATGCGCCCGTTCTACGAGATTCCCGATGAAGAGTGGGAATACGCAATGCGTGTCAACATTACGGGCTGCTACCGCTGTGCCAAAGCATTGACGCCACAAATGCGGGCCAAAGGGTGGGGCCGGATCATCAATATCTCATCGAGCGTGGTTGAGATGGGCCGCGCCAATTACATGCACTACGTCACATCGAAATCCGCCTTGGTTGGCATGACCCGTGCGATGGCGCGCGAACTTGGCGAGTTCGGTATCACCGTCAATGCTGTTATGCCCGGGCTGGTAAAAACCGAGGTTCCGCGCAAAACCAGCAACGATGAAACTATGGAACAGATCGCCGAGCAACAATGCGTGAAACGGGTCGGCGCACCCGAGGATATCGCGGCCATGGTCGTATTTCTCGCCACCGACGCCGCCTCTTTCGTCAGCGGTCAAACAATTCTTGTAGACGGCGGCCTCTATTTTCGCTGACCAATAAAAAAACACCCCACCGGCAAAAGCCGGTGGGGTGCGAAACCTCCTTCTGCGCCAGTTTTGCTATGCCGCCAAGGCTTCACATTTCTCAGCGATACACATGCAGGCCATTACGAGAAGGATCGATGATCCTATCGGAGCCCATCTTGCGCATGATCTGGGCCTGATAGGCTTCCGCAGTGACGTTGCAGAAGCCCCACTGATGGGAGATCAGCATGTTTGACTTGCCTTCGGAGAGCGCCCGCAGAATATACCGTTCAATACGACTAAGTGAATCAAAGCGCGAGCGAACTTCTTTGTGCGCTTGTCGAATTTCGCTCCGTTCTTTGGTTCTCGCCATCTGGGTTGCCTTCCATCAGGGTCCGCAAACCATGCGGGAATTTTACGGGTTCAACAATTGGGCCGATCCCGCTCGACTTAGGGGCTATCCCTATCGCTCTAAGGGCTCCTTTTTGTGATGATTCTACTAAGTTGTTGTAAGTAGAAATCTTTTCGGAATCGGGGTCTCAGCGGCACTGCTTCTTGCGGTGATCACTCGAGAACACGAATTGGCGAGCCGTCCCGAAAAGCCATGATATCCTCAACCATCTCGCAATAGAAAAAGCGGTAGATTTCGCGCGTTACATATCCCAAATGCGGTGTCAGGACGACATTGTCGAGCCGGCGCAGTTGATGATCTGTTGGTAATGGCTCGGTATCGAATACATCCAGCGCAGCACCGGCGATACGACGTTGTTCGAGGGCGTTGATGAGCGCCCGCTCTTCGACAATCGGCCCCCGCGCGGTATTGATCAAAAGCGCCGATCGTTTCATGGCGCCAAACTCGTTTACACCGATTAAGCCGCGGGTCCGGTCACTAAGCACGAGATGGATGGAGATGATGTCGGCGACAGCGAGCAATTCTTCCTTACTTGCATAATCGACACCGCACGCCTGCGCGCGTTCGGCTGTCAAATTCTCGCTCCAGGCGATCACCGACATACCGAAGGCGCGGGCAATTTCCGAGACCGGAATGCCAATTCGGCCAAGACCAAGCACCCCTAGCGTCTTCCCGTTTAACTCGCCGCCGATCGTGCTTTGCCACCCGCCCTCTCGCATCGCCGCATCTTCCGCAGCAATGTTGCGGGTCAGCACCAGCATCAGGCCGAACGTTAGTTCTAGCGTGCTGCGTCCGGAGCTAGAGGTCCCTGAGACGACGATGCCACGCTCACGCGCAGCCGTCAGATCGATCGCGGCGTTTCGCATTCCCGTCGTTACCAACAATCTCAGGTCGGGGAGTTGCTCGATCAGATCTCGGGAAAACGGCGTTCGCTCGCGCATGATCCCGACGATCTCAAAGTCTTTCAGCCGGGTAATCAACGCGTCTCGATCGTCGAGATGATCGGTGAAAAAAACGATCTCGCAATCGCTTTGTAGCGCCGACCAATCGGCCGACTTGAGCGCAACATTTTGATAGTCGTCAAGGATGGCGATCCGCATCGTTCTCTCCGCCTCGTTACATATCTCGTGCTAAGTTTGCAGCCTAAGCTGAACGCGGGCGACGACCAATGACAACGGCGACAGACGCATTGCAGAACGTGCTCGCGGCCGGCGGCTTAGCACCCGAGGAATCCGCCACGGTCGCGATCCGAGGTAACGATCCCATCCTGCCGACCGATTTCCAAATCGGTGCCGCCACGGCCGCGTCAATTACCGCCGTAGGCATCGCAGCCAACGACGTGTGGACCCAACGCGGGGGCGCGAACTAGCGCATTGAACTCGATATGATGGCGGTGACCGCCGTGCTGCGCAGTAAGCACTTCTACACGCGCAACGGCGAGCCGGCACCGGGGTTTTAGCATGCCGTGTCAGGCTTTTGCCCCACCCTCGAAAAGCGTTGGGTTCCGCTCCATTGCAACCACCCGAATCTGCGTCAGGGGATGCTCGCTCTGCTCGGTTCCGACGAGAATCCGCAAGCCGTGGCAGTTGCCATCGCGCGCTGGAACAGCTTTGACCTCGAGGCCGCCGTGATCTACGCAAACCTTTGCGCGGCAGCGATCCGCATGCCCCAGGAATGGCTCTCACACCCACATGCCGAGGCTGTCGCCGAATTACCTCTGCTTAAGGTCTTGCGAATCAGTGACAGCGATCCCGAGCTTCTACGCCCGGCTGATAGCCCTTTAGCTGGCTTGCGGGCGCTTGATTTAGCACACGTAATCGCCTAGCCCATTTGCGGGCGCACGCTGGCCGAGCACGGCTCCCAGGTTCTCTGCATCAGCGCCCAACACCGCTACAACTGCGAATCGATGGTTATCGATACCGGTCACGGCAAGC